>JANOPX010000078.1:0-4668 GCA_031422115.1 Chamaesiphon sp. VAR_4_metabat_408
CAGAATAACTTTGGTTTTGAAGGACAGAGTAGTTACTTTTGTCCACAACTTAGTTGCCATAAGATTTGGTGGTAGATGATTTGATGGGAGATAAATTAGAAATATAAAATTTGGATTGTTATTGGGGGTGGCAGAGATCTACCCACCCCGCCCTACGGGCACCCCTCCTGGGAGGGGACTTTGCTGGAGAGGCTGCGGAGATCATTACCTCAGCACGATTTCTAGGGTATAAATCCCCTCCTCGGAGGGGTGCCCGTAGGGCGGGGTGGGTAGATCTCCGCATCCCCACCCACCCCAATAAAAATCCAAATTTTATATTTCTAATTTATTTACCATCACGTCATCTACCACCAAATCTTATGGCAACTAAGTTGTGGACAAAAGTAACTACTCTGTCCTTCAAAACCAAAGTTATTCTGACCGCGATCGCACTCGGTGTCACCCCGATTACTGTAATTGGGATGCTGAATTACGCTCAAGTGCAGAATGCGAGTCAACAGCGGACGATCGAGACCCAGAAATTGCGGGCAATATCGATCGCTGATAAACTCAATCGATTTGTATTTGAGCGGAATGGGGACGTATCGGTGTTGGCATCGCTGCCTGTTTTTACCAACCCCAAGGTAGCGGCAATCACGTCGGCGCAGGATAAATCCAGTCTGCTCGATAAATTTGCGAATATTTATCAGGTTTATGACAGTATTGCGGCTTTCGATCTCAAGGGAAATTTGATTGCTCAGAGCAAGGGTGAGTCATTGACCCAGATCGATCACGCCAATCTTCAGTACTTCAAGGATGCGATCGCTACTGGCAAGACAGTTATCTCTTCGCCAGAACCTAGCAAATATACTGGCAAGGTTTCAGTATTCTTTGCGGCGCCAATTAGAGATGCTGCTGGCAAAATCATTGGTGTAGTCAGAACCAGAACACCCGCCAGTGGACTAGAAATGCCGCTCAAAGATTTTGCGACCAAATCTGAGAGTTATCACATTCTCGATCGGCAAACCAAGAAGGTATTTATTAGTTCTAACGGGGAGTTTGCCAACAAGTCAGAATCGCCGGACATGGTAATAGCCAGAACAAAGGGGGAAATGGTTGCCTACCAATCGGCTGGTGCCAATAGTCGCCTAGAGCTACTCAGTACCGCTCCATTTGCCAAATTAACGGGGATGGAAGAATTACCTTGGACGGCTGTAGCGACGATCGATGAGGCTGATGCCTATGAAGAACTTCAAAGTCTATTGTGGGCGATTCTAATTGAAGCGATCGTTGCGGGTGGATTGACAGTTGGTTTATCGGTCTTCTTTGCCGATCGAGTCACCAAATACATGCAGCGGACGATCGCCACAATTACCACTTCTGCCAACGAAATTATTGATACCGTCCAGACTCAAGAAGTTACGGTTAACCAACAGGCAAACACGGCAATCTCAACCACAGATAGTATCAACGAATTGGAGAACATTTCCGACCAAACAGCTCAACAAGCTGATGATTCAGCCAACGGCGCACAGCAAGCTCTAGCCCTCGCCGAAGAAGGAACTCAAGCGGTGCAAAAAACCATTAGTGAGATGTCTGACTTACGCGATCGAGTCGATGAAATCGCCCAGCAAATCGTCAATCTCGGCGAACAAACCGGACAAATTACCACCGTATCCGACCTGGTATCAGATCTGGCAAAACAAACCAACATGCTCGCCCTCAAAGCAGCAGTAGAAGCAGCACGAGCCGGAGAATCAGGTAAAGGATTTGGAGTGGTTGCGGGTGAAATTCGGAAACTAGCAGACGAGAGTAAAAAATCTGCTCAAAAGATCAACAACCTGGCTACCGATATTCAAGTTGCGATTAACCGGACAGTCATGGTCACAGATCGAGGCACCAAAACCGCTACCACGGGGATTCGACTCGCTGAAGATACCGCCACCACCTTTGTCGGCGTAACCGATGCCGTCAACAGCGTATACCTCAACTCCCAGCAAATCTCATCTAGTACCAAACGGCAAGCCACCGCGATTCAGCAAGTACTCGACGCAATGAACAACATCTCTCAAGGTTCTCAAGAAAGCGCGATCGGAATGCACAAAGTCAAGACATCGACGTTTGAGCTGAACCAGATTGCGGATGAGCTGCAAGCAGCAGTGAGTTAGGGGATAGGGGCAAGGGGATAGGGGCTAGGGCTAGGGCTAAAGAGGACGCAAGCGTCCCAGCCCTGAAGCTAGACTCTTACCTATTTCCTAACCCCTAACCCCTATTCCCTATTCCCTATTCCCTATTCCCTATTCCCTAACCCTTACCCCCTATCCCCCAATGCTATCTACCTTCAAATCCAATTTCCAAGACCGACTCGCCAATACCTCGTTCAAATCCAAGGCACTTGCAGCGGTGGTAGTTCTATCGCTGTTGCCTGTAGTTGGTGTAGGGACACTGGCATACGTCGTATCGAAAAATAACCTCGAAGAAACAGAGCAAACCAACCAACAAGCGGCGGCAACAGCCCTGTCCAGCTCACTAGCGCGGTTTATCACGCTACGGGGTAAGGATATTCAAACTGTGGCGGATTTACCACTGGTAAAAGATGCCAAAGTTTCCAAAGCTTTGACTGTTGCCAACAAGGAAGACTTCTTGAATGATTATATCGATCGATATAAGTTCTATGACAGTTTGATGATCTTTGATGTCCAGGGCAATGTCATTGCTGCTTCCAAAGGTAGTGCTAATTACAACCATGCCGACAAAGACTATTTTAAAGCTGCATTGACCAGTGGTAAATCATATATTAGTCCAATTGAAGTCTCCAAAACCACGAAAAAATCCTCGATCTACTTCTCGACTCCGGCGAAAGATAGTGTGACTGGACAAACGATCGCGATCGTTCGGGCGAGAATGCCCATTGCCGCGCTCAAAGCGATCGCGGCGGATTATGAGGCCAATCAAACTGAATGGCACATCATCGACAAAACCAAAAATAGTATTGCCCTTGGCATTAAAGATGATGAGACGGGATCTCCCATCACTCAAATTTTCCCCAGCTACGATAAGTTCAAAACTAGCAATAAAGTCAACTCAACTGTCGAGACCAGACCCAAAGATGGTCGGCGAGAATTGATATCTTTTAGTAATATCACTGGAGATCGCGAGTTAGCCAATATCAACATGTCGGTGATAATGGATAAAAACATGGAAATCATCGAAGCCAAAGAGAACACAGTACTTATCGTGCTGTTAATTGGGGTGTTACTCTCCGGCGGTGGTGCAGTAGGTCTGTCCCTCTTACTAGGGAACAGAGTAACCGCGTTTATCAAAAACCTGGCAGATTCGATCGTGACATCTTCGGTAGCGATCGTCGATACCGTCGAGATGCAGGAAGTCACCGTAAACATGCAGGCCAACTCCGCGATCGAAACCAGTACCACAGTCAACGAACTCGGAGCCATCTCCGTCCAATCCGCCGAACAAGCGGAAGCCGCCGCAACGGGTGCCAAACAAGCTCTATCTCTATCTGAGGACGGGACTCGATCGGTACAACAGACCCTCCAAGGGATGTCTGGACTACGGGATAAAGTAGATGCGATCGCCAACCAGATTGTCAACCTCAGTGAACAAACCGGACAGATTACGATCGTCTCCGACCTCGTAGCAGATTTGGCAAGTCAAACCAACATGCTCGCCCTGAACGCAGCGGTAGAAGCAGCTCGTGCGGGTGAACAGGGTAAGGGGTTTAGTGTAGTTGCCGATGAAATTCGGAAACTAGCGGATCAAAGTAAAAAATCTGCCGACAAGATTAACGTCTTGGCGAACGATATTCAAGCCGCGATTAACCGGACGGTAATGGTAACTGATGAAGGCACCAAAACCGTAAACGAAGGGATCGACCTCGCCCGCTCCACCGCCGACACCTTCGTCGGGGTGACAGATGCGGTCAACAACGTATATCTCAACTCCCAACAGATCTCCACCAGTGCCAAACAACAGGCCGTATCGATTCAACAGGTACTCAGCTCAATGACCACCATCTCCCAAGGTTCCCAAGAGAGTGCCGTCGGGATGCACCAAGTGAAGATGACTACTCGTGAGTTGACACAGGTTGCGGATGAGCTAAAAGCGGCGGTGGTTTAGGGAATAGGGAATAGGGAATAGGGGATAGGGAATAGAGAGGAAGAAGATATGAGTATTAGTAGTTTTCGGGAATTAAGGGTTTGGCAATTGGGGATGGATTTGACAGAGCGTGTTTATCTATTAACTAATTCTTTCCCTAAATCAGAAGTTTACGGACTAACTAGTCAAATCCGCCGATCTGCTGTCTCTGTCCCTTCCAATCTTGCTGAAGGACATGGACGAGCTTCTACTAAGGAGTTTTTACAGTTCATCGCCATCGCTTTTGGATCTCTTTGCGAACTTGAAACCCAGATTCTATTATCTCATCGGCTGAAATACATTGAAACAAGCGATTTAGAAACAACCCTATCATTATTAACAGAAACAAGTAAGACCATTCGTGGATTACAAAAAGCTCTTAGAGCGAAGCTAGGGGATAGGGGATAGGGGATAGGGATTAGGGCTGAAGAGAACGCTTGCGTTCTGCTCTGACAGAAAACCTAATCCCAAATCCCTATCCCCAATCCCTAACCCCAAAAGCCTAATCCCGATCCCAATCCCCAAATCCCAAAT
>JANOPX010000079.1:0-37717 GCA_031422115.1 Chamaesiphon sp. VAR_4_metabat_408
GGATAAATTTAATTATGCCTGGAAAACATCCAAATAATATTTTCTCTAACGAGAAAACTGGAATAGATGGATATTTGGATTTCCCTGTTTTTACTCGTTGTTGAGCTAGAAATTGAGCTACCTGTTGCCATTGCACAGGTAACGTTCGGTGGGATTTAACTGTTTGAAAGATGTGCCCTGACAATTTAGTTCGCGCATTTTAGCTTGGGCAGCGAGATAAAATTGATGATGAATCTCGGTTAAATTAGCGTTGTCATCGAGCGGTTGACTATACTTGGCTAATGCCCAATGATTTAACTGTTGAACTGTAGTTTGCCAATCGTCGGGAACGGGCATGGGGCGACAGATAAACAGTGCTGCACCAAAGGCAGCTTGCATATTTTGATTGAGAATATTGTGTCCGCGTTCTAGTGCCATTAACGGGGCGATGACAATCTGGGTATCCAAATCTTTCAAATCTCGAATTTGACCGCGCCGAATGCCTGGGAGATGGGTGGGAGAACGATCTCGACGGAGAACGGCAATCTTGTCGATCGATTCAACCCGGTAATGCTGTCTGAGCATGGGTTCGATCTGTTCGGCTTCATCATAACTATTTGTCACCAGTAAAATCCGCCTGCGATCTTCCCATTCTTCGGGCTGCGTTTGAGCTAAATCCTCAAGCTGTTGGAATACGCGCTCCAAAAAACTCGGAGATTGGTGTGGGGATTGGCAAATGGACTTCACCATATCTGCATTGGCAATTTGACGGCGGTGAGCAGGTAATCCAGATACAGCAATCGCTTTACCATCGCTCGATTTGAGCTGTGGACTAAAGTAAAACTGACTTGTAGCAATGCCCCGATCTGGATGAGATGACAAACCGCTCGGTGCGAGTAAAACGGTCGGCGTGGGGCGGATATGATAGGCTGGCGCACCAGGCGCGTAGCTGGTACCGGAAATCAACACCGTATGGGGGCCTGTGCGTCCATCTACCGCCCACAGGGTGGGAAAACTCAAGAGTAAATCCCGCCCGACTCCGACATAGCGAAAGTATTCTAACTTCCCACCCCGACTGCGATCGCGAGACTGGGTGTACTTAAACCCTAAAATATTGCCGACAGGAGCAGCAGGAATCACCGCTAGATAGTCTTTGGGCGGTCGATAGACTAAGATTTGACTCAAATCGTGGAGATCGATTCGCTGACTGCGGGTAATGTCGCCGATGCGATCGATTAAAATCCCCAGTTGATTGCCTAATACGGTAATCAGTACGGCAAAGTGTAATTGACGAATGGCTTCGACTAACTCTGGTTCCGGGATGGCTATCCCCACCGACTTCAACCACCCTTGCAACCACGCTCTCGCCTTAGCTACAGCAGCGGTTTGAGTTTCCGCCGTCAATAGAGTCCAAGCTAAATCCGACAGTTCTTCACCCTTATCGCGGTTGAGAGGGTTTTGAAAGAAGTCCTCTAAGCTGTAAATTAGCTCTTTGCGGACGCGAATCTTGTCTGTGTCAGACATCTCCGTTGTCGCGATGGGAAGGGGCTTTTTGCCTCGTCCTTTTGGGGGAGCTAACTTGGGACGCTCTGGAATATCTTCGTCTACTGTGAGCCGATTTAGTAGATCGAAAATTAGATAGGAAAATAGCGATCTGCCAGTAAAGGGTTTGTTTCCCAGCCAAGCGACTAACTCCGGTCGATCGTGGAGCCGAGGCATAATTAAATCGGTGGTAATTTGGGCGTAGTCTTGAGCGCGTTTGAAGGCGGCAAATCGCTCGAATCCCATACTCCGGCGATCGGAACTATAGATCGTTTCAGACAACTTGAGTCCGAGTTTATTTAAAAAGGAATTACCCGAAGCATCGACAAGAGTTTGCCCTGGAGAAAAGGCTTCATCTAACTGTACCTGCACTCGATCGGCTTCATCTACAAATAGCACATGACACTCGCGATATACGGCTTCCGCAAAGGTAATTTTTTGCCTTCCAAGCTGGCTGGGGATATGAGTATGGATGAAACTAGATGGAGTCAGAATCCACACTTTGGCGAGGGCAATATCCCGCTCTAATTGGTGGCGCGGGCATTGGTAATATAAAGGACAGGTGAATTTTTTGCGCCCATTTCCAGCCTCTTCTTCATCTTCATCATCGATCTGTCGCTCCTCTACCGCACTCGGTTGAAGCTGGTGACAGGGTTCCGCGCCAAATTTCCATTTCTGTTCCGATTTGACGAGCGGGAGCAGGGGACAAATCGGACTAAACCACCGCCAAGCTGGATGGATGCCCCCCGCTGTAATATCTTCTCCCTCCGTAGCTAGTAAGGGTTCGTAGACTTTGGCTAACTGCGACTCTCGATCGGCACCCAGAATCGGAGCCGCCGGAATCCCCAAGCGGTGCGCGAATAAAGAGGCGATGCGTACTGCCGCCACCACATCATTGACAATCAAGGCACAGCGATAGCCAGATTTAGCCAAATGGTAAATCAGAATTTCGATCAGCGTCGATTTACCAACATTTAACAACCCAACAATGTGCAGCAGTCGATCGATTTTTAACTCATCGCCCCGATGAAAATCATCATCTAGAGGATCGTGTAACTGTAACTCAATCCCAGACAGCCGTTGGTGATAGTTTTCCCGCATGTTTAGTTTAGAGAGCCGCTCGTCCATCTCCTGAGCGGAATCTGACAATTGAGCTAGCGTCACCGTCAACAGAGGATTTTCTAAGCTGCGAGGGCTAAAGTTAATTACGGGTGCATTAGCGGCCAAATTAGCCACCGCTGAGGGAATATAAATCGGCACTTGGTGGGGAGAATGTCCTTGCTCTGAAATTTCAGCGTACCAATTTCCCGCTGTGGCGAGGTTGATTTTTGTGGTCTGATGGGATGGTGTCTGGGATAGGGTTTGATGGTATAGGCGAGCGCGATGGGGATAGATACTAGCCGGAACCTGTCTCGGTACCTCATCTTCATCGGTAAACGCAAAGATTCGGATCGTGTCTGGGAGTTTGAGATAGGTTTGAATCGACCTCGACCACTGACTGCTCTTATGATGAGTCAAATAGAATCGAGCAATGCGGACTAACTGCCAATTGCCTTCACTCTCCAGAGCGGGATGGGGAAAGCGATAGCCCGATAGTAAAGCCACCACCGAACTGACTGGCTCTGTGGGGGCGATTGCCTTCAATAAAATGATTGCTAACTCCACCTCGGTTATTAATTTAGCGACGCGGTTAATTTCTCGTTTACGCTCTCGATAATTCAAATCGGGACTATCGATCTCGACATATTCTTTTAACTCGTCAGTTTCTCCCAGAGCCTTACAGATATCCTTATTCCAAGTCGTAAGATTACGCATAATATTACCGTTGACAGAGTGCTTGAGCTGCTGTGACTATTTCGCTAATTAACTTTAATTTCACGCCATTGAGTTGAGGTTCTAAGTCTTGGCGACGCACAAGGATGCGTAAATCCCGTTCGCGCTCGTCTGGAAAAACGACGAAAGTTGCCTGACAATCGGTGCGAGGTTTAACTTTAAATAATCTTTCTTCGTTTAAATAAGACCAATCTTTGAGATCGATCGCCCAGCGCAGTTTCGGGCTAAATTCTACTAGTAGATCGTATTCATCAATTTCCGGCCAGAGCGTAACGCCCAGTCCCATTTGCTTCAGTCGATGATATAGTTGAATTTCCCAAATTCCAGGTAACGTACCATACCGATAAACTCCAGGCGTAACCGCTTTGCAATTTTGGGCTTCATCAATTGTCATTTGAGCTAATGGTGGCAATTTTGCTTCAACCGATAGCTGGCGACACCAAATACTTTGACACCGATAAATACCTTCGCGTTGAAATTGGAGATAGTGACAGCGCGGACAAAAATGATAGGCATCTTTTGCTACCTGTAAATCAGTTAAATCGACATAAACTTGGGAGATGAAATCGCGCAGGGGTTTGAGTGGAGAGGAAGATAACATCAAACGGCGGTATTCAGGATAAGTCAAAATAGGTTGGGTGATAATCGTCTGGCGAAACTCTCGATATTCTGCCACCAATTGATGTCCACGACAGTATTCCAGCACATCTTGGAGCACTTTTTCTTGAACTTGATGCTCTACATCTCCACCATCAACTTGCCACTGTACGGCAAAATCAGAAACGGTGCCTTCTTCAATCCAAGTAACTGTTGGAGAGAGGTTTTTCAGTGCATGAGCGGGTTTCCATTCGCTAACGGGATTTGCTGCTAGGTTGAATAATTCGGGCAAGTTTGCTGGAGCCGTTTCATCTCCTTGTAATAAAGAGGTTAAATACATCCCAGACATACCCAAGCGCAGTGACTCTGGGATTTTGCCGCGATTTTGCCGCTGTTGTCGTTCCCATTGCCCCAACCCCGTTGCCAAATATCTCAAGGTTTCGTTAATGGGAATTGAGATTTCTGGTGCGGCTGATTCTACACCGATTAGGTGTAGGCTTCTCGGTGTAGAATCGTCCCACTCGACATCTATTCCTCGCATTGTCTGCAACCAACGTTGAATTGTCGCTTTCTGATTCCGTCTCATGCCCAGTTCTTCACACAGTTCTTCTAGAGTTGGACTAGTGTCATGTCTCCGAAACCATTCGCTGAGGACATCGAGAATTTTTTCTCGATGTCTGGCGATCTTCTTCATCCGATCGCCTCCATTAACTGTTCTTAAACCTATTCTGACACTAATTTTCTGAGCCTAACCAAAAATGTTGTGATGTTTCCATTAAGTTTCCGAGGTTTCCATTTTTGGGGGGTGAAGGCCATCATCCTAATTTTGGCAGCACCGATAAAATAGTACTAATATTCTATAAAAATTGGCTAAAATAATAAAATCAATACTGGCAGTCATTAGCAGAATTGAAGTATAGCTCACCACGAAAATGGAGAAAACTGATGACAATCGATGTTAGTTTGACCCCCCAGCTTGAAGAGATGGTACGACAGAAAGTATCCAGCGGTCTTTATAGCAGCGTTAGTGAGGTTGTCTGTGAAGCTTTACGCCTAATGGACGCACAAGACCGTTTACAGGCAATTAAGAAGGAGGATAATATGAATCTTGAACAGGTTATCTTGAGTCAAAATGCAAAAGTTAATAGTGCTCTAGAGACGTTAAAGGCTAATCGTAAATACCAGCAAGATCGACTCATTTATGGTGACGATCGTGTCTTTCTATATGTAGATAATGTTGATGGTGATTGGTTGACTGATTGGACTGATGAGACTGAATATGTTGAGCAGATTAATCCTGATACCTAATAGTTTAAATGTTAATTAAGTATCTAAATAATTTTTATTATTAACCAAGACATGACTTCACCAGCAGGAAGTATCAAAAGTGGAACCCAAAACATTGCGAGACCTTGAAAGAATAATCGAACTCATGGAGATAACTAGTTCGGATACTCTAAATATTGTCGATGCTATTATCCGAAATAATTCAGAAATTAATCTCCCCGAATTGATGGAATTACGCCAAGCTTTTAATCTGAGTTTGTCAGACAAAACTAATCGAGATTTATCGCGTTCTGTCAAAAATATTCGAGTAAAATTACTCGATAGTTTGTGTCAAAAACTTAATATTATCGATTCACAATCTTCTGAATTTACAAAATTATAATCGCTTATAATGTATGTCCAAATCAATTATCTCCGCACTGCGGAGACCTTTATCTAATTTTAAAGACTAATTATGAAACCCAACCACGATCTGAGTGAAGATTTAGAAAATACTGTAACTTCTAGCAGTGGCAATGTTTATGCCGATTTAGGATATGAGAATCCAGAGGAAATGTTGCTCAAAGCACATTTGGTGATGAGCTTGAGTAAGGCGATTAAAGCCAAAGGTTTAGATCGGGATCGAGCTGCCGAAGTGTTGGGAATCGATCGATCCAAGGTATCGGCTTTGGTCAGAGGTCAATTTCGGGGATATTCGTTAGAAAGGTTGTTTAAGTTCCTGAATGCTTTCGATCTTGATGTAGAAGTTAGTGTCAAATCTAAGCCAGAGGATCGAGCACGCGGCTACACTACAGCAAAAATTACAACTGCCTAAGTAAAGGTTTTTATCGAGTAGGGAAGTGTCAAATACTCATACCATAATCTGTGTCTCTTTTAACTTTTTTAGATTGAGATTAAGATTGAGATTCATTTTCTTTAATTGTTACTTTCTCTGGTTCTGCGATCGGGTTTGGTATTACTGGATCGATATTGGTGTTTGGTGAATAATCTGAGTTAGTTTTGCGATCTTGTATTTGGTTTCCAAGTTCGATAAATCCAATTTGGATATTACTGAATTCAGGATTGCTATCGTCTGTCGAGTCAGTTGGTCGAATTTCGAGATCTGAGTCAGATTGTTCTTGCTGTTCGACTTCTAGTTCATATCTCTCGATTCTTGCTTCAATTTCTTTGTTACTGATATTTTCTTGCACTGACTTAGAATAAATAGCAGTTAATAATACTGCTTTGGAAGTAATTGTATAGTATATAACTCGATATCCACCACTTTGACCTTTGTTGATGTTACTATTTTTTACTCTGACTTTATAGACAGCATATTTATTACCACTGATTACGTCTCCAGGAGTTTCGCCAGCCTTCAGTTTTTCAATTAAGGGTTTAATATCTTTTTCAACTGACCTATATTTTTTATCAAGTTTTTTGAAATCTTTTTCATACTCATCAGTTCTAGATAATCTCACTATTGGTGTATCATCTTGCATAAGAAGGTACTTTAGAATCGTTAGAGGTTTTTATTAAAGCTGGATGCTCTTCATAGATATTTTCCTCAGCTCCATAGAATTTTTTTTCGTATTCCTCATCTTTAATAAAGAAGATAACCACATCAACATATTGAGCTTCAGCTTGTTTTAGTGGCTCATCTAGTACGAGTTGACCGAAATCATTAATTTCTCCAGTAGCTTTAATTTTGATATTGTTCCACATCTCTTCGACTGATTTAAGCTCACCTCTCGATTGTTGAAGTAAAGCTTGTTCGATCCGCTCCTCTATTTCTTCAATAGTTGGTTCCCGTTCGACATCGATATCATGATTGTCATCGTCACGGAATACGATATCAATCTCTACACGTTGGGGCTTAATCTGATCTAATAATTCATGTAGGATAAGTTGATTATTTTTATCAATTTCTCCGCCAACTTCAATATATCTCATGTAATTTTAGATATTTATGATTATAAGTTAACTATAGATCGATCTGATTTACATGTCTATACCGATCGCATTGCAAAATCAGATCTCATATCTTTAGTTGATGCACTTTGAATCCGGCAAAGGTTCTAACACTATAAAGTGGGTCGAGATCCAGGATATTAATCGAAACTAATACACAGTGCGGAAAGTAGACGAACTGCACTGCACTAAAAATCTGACAAGAGGATCGATCGTTAGCATGAACGATCGATTCTACTTACAAGGTAATTTGATGATATAAGCTGCCCTTACATCTAAACCTTTATATTCGATCCCGCTCAACTCAGTTCGCCCACGCGGAGTCGTTGGCGCAGCCTCTCCGTAAGGAGAAAATCAACGGTGGATGTACTTTAAATGTCGAATAGCTTATTTGCTAAACTTACATTTTTGGCGCGTTGGGCATTTTAGCCATTATCGATACATCTCTCGACTTACTTGCGTTTATAGCGTTTAACTTGATAAAATGGTATTTTGAGGCAAACCTAATTGGAAGAAACAAGATGCCACCTACTGTTTTAGACCACCAACCAATTACAGCTAGAGAAGAAGACCGACCCGCTCTGATTAAACTAGAAGACCTCTTCGACCAGCTAGAACCAGAATCCGTTAGCTTTCAACTAGTCAGCACATCAGGAGCCGCAATCGATATCCCCGCCCCAGTCTTTAACCTCATGCAGCAGATGGTACACGAGTTACTACAAGGCAACAGCGTCACCATCGTCCCAATTCACAAAGAACTCACCACCCAAGAAGCAGCCGATATTCTCAATGTTTCTCGCCAATATCTCGTCGAACTCCTAGATACCCAAGTCATCCCCCATACCAAAGTTGGCACCCACCGTCGTATCCGTTTCGGCGACCTGATGAACTATAAAAACGATCGCGATGCCAAACGACAACAGGGACTATCCCGCATGACCAAAAAAAGTCAGCAGCTAGGTTTATACACCAAAGCCGCTAACACCCCTACAAACCCACAAGGCACATAGAGAGGAAACAACCTTGTCATCTTTTGGAGTAGTTTTAGATGCCTGCGTCCTTATCCCTGCCACCTTGCGAGATACCCTCCTCCGCGCTGTCGAAAAAGGGATGTATCGGCTGCATTGGAGTGATGAGATTTTAGATGAAGTAAGACGCAATTTGGTCAAGAGAGAAATGACCAGCCCTGAAGACGCTCAAGATCTGATCGAGCAAATGGATCGGTTTTTTGCAGAAGCCAATGTGCGGGGGTTTGAGGTACTTATCCCTGCCATGAACAACGATAAAAAAGACCGCCATGTCTTAGCTGCGGCTGTCATGTCTCGATCTCAGGTAATTGTCACCAGTAACATTAAGGATTTTCCCAAACAAGCTTTAGACCCATTTGGGATTGAGGCTCAGACTCCAGATGAGTTTCTCACCCATCTGTTCTACCTGAATCCCACGTTGATGATGGAAATATTAAGCGAACAAGCTGGCGACCTCAATGACCCACCTTTGACAGTTCCAGACGTGTTAGAAGTCCTGGCGATCGTGGCACCAGGTTTTGTGAAATTGATGCAATCTACCTTTTCTGAGTAAATGATGCTATTTAATTTGATTGAATGACTAAATTTAGTCATTCAGTCTTTTATCTAAAGTTGTTGCTCTGTAAAGGTTTAGCTTACCAACATTATGACTAAACCACTAGATGCTACCATTCAATAATGACTAAATTTAGTCATTCAGTCTTTTCGTTATTTAACTTTGACTAAACCCCCATGAAAACCATTACCTGTACCTCGCTTTCAGGTGGACAGGGCAAAACCACCACAGCCATCTGCCTCGGTAAACTCCTCAGTCGTCTCGGTCATCAAGTCTTGATGGTCGATGCCGATCCTCAAGCTAGCCTAACCTTCTATCTAGGGCATGAAGTCCAACCCAGTCAACCCACCCTCCTCGAAGTCCTCAAAAAAGAAGTCGCCGTCGAAGATGGTATTTATGAAATTACCAATAACCTCTGGTTAATCCCTGCCGATGATGCACTCGATAAAGCACAAGAATTTCTATCTGGGAGTGGAATGAGTGCGGTTGTTTTGGGTAAAAGACTTAAAACAGTCGCCAAACTGTTTCAATTTTGCGTGATTGATGCCCCACCTCAGCGATCGCAATTAGCCCTAACTACCATTGGTGCTGCCGACCATGTGGTGGTGACAGCGGAAGCTTCTTCCAAAGGGGTTAACTCATTGCTGCGGACTTTAGAACTGATTACTGAGTTACAAGAGATTGAGGCTATGAAAGGTTCGGTATTGGGAGTGCTGCCTTTTCGCGATCGCTGGATGGGTAGGACTCAAGCAAAGCAGAGTCAGAAGAGTATTGAGATGATGCACGAAATAGCTGGAGAAATTCCCGTGCTGCCCTCGATCCTCGAATCCGAACAATTCAAGAAGACCATCGACCAAAACAAACTACCTTCAGAATTGGGACATCCCCAACTCGAATATCCCTTTGAAGAAATTATTCGATTATTAGGTGCCAACAGATGAGTAATTCTCCAAATGATGCCTTCGATAGACTGAAGAATCGACCCAGAGCAACAGTTCCAGCGCGGAATAAATCATTGACGAATTCTGATGATGACACAATGACTGAAATTAGTCATTTAGTAAAGACTGAAATTAGTCAAACTACTTTGACTGAACCAGAATTGAGCCAAGATATTCAGGCACCAGAGGCGGTGCGACGGACACTCCGAATCGATCGAGATATCGACTTGGAGCTAGAACAGTTGTGTGGCAAGGCAAAGATTACTAGAGAAACGTTTTTGGAAGCGGCTTATCTTTGCTGTAGTCAAAATCCAGAGCTGATGGCTGCGGTACTAGTAGAAGCACAACAACGTTATCGCCAACGTAAGCAAGCGGGGGAACAACGGAAATTTGCAACAATGAGTCGGAAATACAAGACTCAATCTAACCAAATAAATCATCCAACCCATCAACAGCCCCAAACTCCGACTTAGGATGTGCAGGCTTCACCTCAACCTTCTCCTTCACCTGAGTATTCTTAACCTGCGACTTAACTGGAGGTGCCACAACCATCCCCTCCACAGGTAACTCCACCTCAACCCCCACCACCTGCCGCAAAAAATGCGCCTGTTGAGACAGAGCATGACAACTCTCCAACGTCGAAAACCGCAACACCTTTTCCGACACACCCCGCTCATGCCGAGCCAACGGCAACAACGAAATCGTCAAAATCTCCGCCACTTTTCGATTCACCTCCTCCTTATCCAACGTATTCAAATAATCCACCACCTCCGCCAACAACGTCCCCTCATACGGCTGCAACCGCAAACTTAAATTCTTCCGCCCCCGCTTATTAACCACCATTATTTCCCCTCCATCGACCCAATCAAATAATCAAACAACCCATAACAATCCACCAACCTAATCGCCATATTATGGTCGTCCTTATCTGGGTCGATCTTAAACTTCTCTCGAACTAACTCAATAATCTCCACCCCCCAAAGTAGCTCTGGCATCGGTTTATCTTCATCGATCGCCATATATTTACCGTTTCTTATCCACGGGCTATAACGATCCTGCTTGCGCCCACCATGAGCAGCATTGAAATACCGCTCTAGATCTGGCTCTAAAAACTCAGATGCCCCACCACTAATAACTACGATATCTACCGCACTAGGAATTGTTTTCCTCAGCCACTTCTCCACCTTTTCCCAATATTCCTGCGTAGCCACAGTTATCGCATCAACAATCAGCTTGCATTCTCGATCTTTCAATTCAACATCCTTCGCCTTCGCCAAACCCTTAATCGGTGGATACTTACCCCAATCAGGATAATGATTGTAACTTTCAGTCTGAGGGTGAGTAATATTATGTGCTTGAGCAATCGTATCCATCACCGCAATCGCTAACAACTCCCTCTCTACAGACTTCCGCTCCATCACCGCATCCAGAAAATTAGTAAACCCCAACAGCGGACTATCACCCGACAACTTACCCCTGTCGAAATACAAAGCAGTCACATTCCGATGCCCGAACATCAACACCGCAATCTTTTTATCGTGCAACCAATCAGTCCCATTTTGCCGAATATAAGTAGCCGCCACACCACCCCCTTCAGGACGAACTAAAATACTCCCAATCGAACAGAATAGCGACACTCCTCTCCACTCAAACCCAGCCAAAATAGTTCTCAACCGCCCCTCAAAGATCGAACGGTCATTATATTCATCCCAAGGAATTAACACCCCCAGATGAACCTCTAACTTCTTCTTCCCCAACTTGAGCTTCAACTTACTCACAATCACCCCAATCGCAGCGGCAACCTTATACAGAGCATTCTCATACTTCTGCTCGCTCGTTCGGTCTTCTGGGTCAAACTCCTTTGCCAAATCCCCCACCACAAACACTCGTTCCTGCCATTTGAGATAAGCCTCACGCTCTGGAGCTGGACTACCTAGTGACGACTTACGGTCGAGATAACTAGCTATTTTTTCCGGCTTAATTTCTTCCACCAACGGAGACATCAACAAATAACCAGGACTCTCTTCTCCCGATAATTGATAAACAATTTTAGTTTGAGAGCCGCCACAATCGACACTGAGATACAAAACAGCCATACTTTTCATCGGGGATTTATCTTAGCGTACCCATAGTCCAAAAATCCCTATCATCCACCGAGTAACTTTGGAGTAGATTCTTCCACCAAATCCCTAAATATTAGTGCCATCTCCAAAGATCGATCTCAAACCCAAAAATTGACACCTAATTCTTCTAGCACCTAAAAACCCCAAACTACTGATAAATATCGTGCTAAATCCATCCCTCTGGTCAAAATTAATCGCGTAGGTTATGGTTGAGTAAGCCGCCGATATTTATGATAAGCGAGCAGTTCCCCTAGCCGTCGCTACGCTCCTCATGCCCCTTCGGGACATAGGGAAATGGCTCGTCGGGGTGTGCCCCGAACCCCCTTAGAAATAATTGGGTTGATAATTTCAAGTGTTTTTATTAATTTCAACCAATGCGAAACCTCCGCCCGATTAAATTCACTCTCAGATTATCACAAATAGAGAGCGATAAGATCCAGTTTCACGCCACCGAACAAGGGATAGACAAAGCTGACTACATCCGAGAATATCTCTTTACTAAGGAGAAATCCTCTATCCCCCCAGTAAATTACCGGACATACGAGAGTTTGACCCAACTCAAAACCGAATTATCCCGCTGGGGTAACAACCTCAACCAATTGACTAGAGCGGTAAACGAACAACGCTGTCCTGCAAATGTTCTCCCAGAAATCCAACTAATTCGCAGGGCAATGGCAGCTCAGATGGAAACCATTGCTCGGTTGCAACTTGAATGCTTGGGAGAAACCGATGATTGCTAGTATCAGCCAAGGTGGGAGTTTTGGTGGTTTATTTGGTTATTTACTCGCTGATGAAAAAAAAGCCAAAATCATCGGCGGGAATGTTGCTTGTCGGTCGGTAAAAGGACTGACACGGGAATTTAAGGCGATTTCTGACCTCAATCCCCAAGTCACTGTCATAGCCAAACATATTGCTTTAGCCTTTGCGCCTGAAGATGGAGAAATAGCTAATTCCCTGAAAGCAGAAATCGCGATGAGGTTATTAGATGAATTGGGTTATAAAAATAGTCAGTTCCTGATTGTCGAACATCCCCGCAGCGACCACGACCATAACCACGACCATCTACATATCGTGGTCAATATTGTTGGTTTGGATGGAGAACGGGTTAAAAACGGGTTTGAATGGCGTAGGACTGAAAAAATCCTCAGAGCAATGGAGACAGAACACAATCTGACTCCAGTGGCTTGTAGCTGGGAAGCGAAAAGATCGCTGCCAACTAAAGGACAGTCGGAACGCTATCGACGGGAGGTAGCAGCGGCTGAAGCAGATCCGAGTTTGCCTATGCCTGAATTACCAGTTAGTACGAAGCTACAAAATCTCATTGATGAGGTCATTCCCTACTCTTCGACGATGACTGATTATGTGGCGCGACTGCAATCTAAAGGTGTTGAAGTCAGACCAAAAATTACTCGGACTGGATTAGTCCAGGGATTGAGCTACTTATTAGATGGGGTGGCGTTTCAAGGTGCCAATTTGCGGGGATGCAGTTTTCCCAAGCTCCAAGCTAGAGGAGTCAACTACGAGCGCGAACGAGATTTACCAGCTTTGAACGCAGTTGCTAGAGGGAAGAAACTAACTGTGAAGATTGAGGCGGAAATTGTTCCAGAGGTGGAGCTAGATGATTTAAAGTCCAATATTATTCGTGTCTTCGTCAGAAAAGATCTGGCTAAGAGTGAGAGTGAGAGTAGCTCCTATGGGATGTCGATGTGAGTATGGGATGTCGCCTTCACCAGCACCTGCTTTGACAAATTAATGATGGGGTAAGTGCGATTATGGAATGGCGGGTCGCTAGTTCCGGCTGTTAATTTGTGGCTCGATTTGCTTTTAAGCACTTTTTAGCAGCTCTGATAAGGGTTTCAGGCTTTGACCGCTACCACTGTCAATTTGCTTTTAAGCACTTCTAGTACTCCAAAAAGCATTGAGTGAAGGCGATCGCATCAGACAGTATTTCACTAGATGCGGGGGAGTTTTAATTTTGTCAAAGCGGGTAAGATCGAGGAACAAACTGCTTGGCGAGTCACCAAGCATCTACCCCCAGAGGTTGCTCGATCTGCCCAAAAGTCGCCTGCCTACTTATGTAGTTAAAATATATGGAATCAACAACCAGTACGGAACAGCAATCGAACTCCCCGAATGAGACGGCTTATACCGAATCTCCAGCGGATGTCATCACAATCCAAGATCGCTCTCATCTGACACATCAAGAGCGTCAAAAATTTTGGGAGAACGCCAAATATTCAACCCAGCACTCTTCACCAGATCGAGATACATCATCTGTGCCTAAGACATCAAGTACATAGCGGGCAAACTGAAAACACACGCAAGCGCACGCTAACTTATACAGGAAAGGCATTCCAAGCGAAGTAGCACTATTTTACACATATCTCGACTCGACCCCCTGATAAGGTGCTGATAAATTATCAGCACTATCTACACCCCTGGTAGAGCCAGTTTTAAACAAATTGCTGATTTGCCGATAATCAGCAATTTGCTCGGCGTTTTAGATCGGCGATCGCGATAACTTCACGGTGTTTGACGGTAAAAGTTGTCTCACAGGTATTATCTACAACGGCAATAACTCGACCTGTCATTTGCTTGTACTTTCGAGCGGTACCAACATAAATGACCAGATCGCCTTTTTGGATTGGTCGATCGTTTTCACTCAGTAGATCGCTAGAATCTAGTGGACGATCGATTGTCAGCACTTTATCAGCATTATCAGCACTGGCTTTAGAAGCCGTTTCTGGTTGTTCGGGGTTACAAGTACCCCACTCATCAATTTCTTGCCAAGGTTGTGATAACTGACTAACGTTGTGACTAACCTGAATGTCTAGTTCGGTTTCGTTGTGCTGTGGCTGAGAATAAATAGATCGCTCTAAATTATCAGCATTATCAGCACTATGACTTAAACCATTGGCTAAACTAGGTTCTGGCTGCTGATAACTTATCAGCAGCTTATCAGCATTATCAGCACTGGCTTTAGGAGCCGTTTCTGGTTGTTCGGGGTTACAAGTACCCCACTCATCAATTTCTTGCCAGGGTTGTGATAACTGACTAGCGTTGTGACTAACTTGAATGTCTAGTTCGATTTTGTTGTGCTGTGGCTGAGAATAAATAGATCGCTCTAAATTATCAGCATTATCAGCACTATGACTTAAACTGTTGTCTAAACTAGGTTCTGGCTGCTGATAACTTATCAGCACTTTATCAGCATTATTAGCATTATCAGCACTGGCTCTGGGAGACGTTTTCAGTTGTTCGGGGGTAAAAATCCCCTTGTCACGAAGAAATCCATATCCACCATCGACTAGTTGCTGTAAGTAGCTCCGAGCTGTGGCACCATCGATCCGTTTCTTCCCAGAGAATAGGGTCTGAACCTGTCTAGGGGCGATACTTCCCAGCTTTTTAGCCTTCTCTAATACCCTGACCAAATGGGCTTCTAAGGTGTCTTCAGTACTGGCAATCAGCGCGATCGCTTGGGAGATAAAATAATCGAGTGCGAGTGCAGCACGTTCGATCGTCTCCCCGCTGATAACTGCTGATAAGGTACCAGTAGTGGCACATTCGATTAAGTGCAGAGTTAGAGCCAATTTCCCCAATTGACCGATCGCTTTACTATAGGAGTGTTTCAGCCATTGAGAAAGTTTGGGATTGTTCAGACATTCGTGGTTATAGTGGTTCGCAACATTCGCCCACACTTTTTGTCCTCGATCATCGAGATGACACTCTAGCGGAGGTAGATTGTGAACCCCTTCAATCAACCGATTAAACGCAGTAATGTCGATTTTTGGCGTGTCGGGGTGTTCATCCCAGTCTTTATAATGGCGATAAATCGGTGCATACAGGAATCGGCACAATGTCCCATCATTATCCATGCCGATCGATTGTGCCAGTCCTTTTAAGACCTCTGGTTGAATCCCCCCAAATACCACAGGATGATAGTCATGTTTAGATATTTTCGATCCCGTACCGACGCGATGAATATTAATCGGGCTACCGTCATAATAACTCAACAGTTTGGCACGGCTATCATTTCCCCCCTTGCCACCATGTTTGTCGAAAGCTTGGAAAATACCGATGATTTCATCGCGATAAATCCCTGGGCAGATTGTGGGCTGGTGTAATGCCAAATCCTCAATCTTCTCCATCGTGGCATCTTCAGCGATAACTACGGTCAATTGCGGCTTAATCGGCTCATCTCCCCGCTGTTTTTTGTCCGATGACTCCCAAACCTGTAACTCGGCTTTGTACTGTTGCAGCTCTGTTTCGTACCGTTCGATATAAGTAGTCTGAAGAGAGCGCAATGGCTTGGTGAAGCTGGTATTAATAGTCGGTGATTTGAGCGAGCCGCTATCGCCTACACCCATCCCGAACAAATTCGGATAGATCGATAATTCATCGCCATAGTTACCCACTATTAGTCGTGTATTGGCATGAGCGACAGAGCTTGTCGCCACCAATAAGCCTAAAATCATTGGTTCGGGATTAGTCCCTCGTGCGAATGATATTTGCTCGATCTTACCAGCTAGATGAGTGGGGAGGATGCGATGGGGTGAGAGCTGATGACGTTGTGCTGTTAAAATTTTCTCGATCTCAACTTTATCAGCACTGGCACTACCAATGCCTTCTAGCCTGTCGGCTATTCCGGCTAGAGATTGTTTGGAGATCGATAGCTGACGCGCTAGAACAACCAGTTCGGACTCTCGATCGGCAGGTGGTAGATTCCGCTGGACGATCGCCTCAACTAAAGCCTTAACTTCATCTGCTGATAACTGCTGATAAGTTGCTGATAAGTTATCAGCACGATCTACACCGCTGGTAGAGCCAGTTTTAAATGATTTGCTGATTTGCTGATAATCAGTTGTGGTAATTACCTTTGCTAAAATCTGCTCCTTGGTTAACTGAAAATCGTCAATCTCATCCCCAATATCCATTCCCCCCTGTGGATTCCGCCATAATCCTTGAGTACCTGCCAGATACCAGCCTTCAATCTGACTATTGAAGTCTCGATCGAAGTTGGACATATATTCGACTCCGGCTGAATCTCGATCTGGAGTCAGTACTAACCGCGCTCCAACTAGATCCTCTCGATAAGCAACTCCATAATTAGCATACGATCCACTCCCCCCAATCGTGGTAGTCGCCGCGATCCCCAATTTCCACAGCGCATCGACTGTCACTTCGCCCTCAACGACAAATATTAATTCTTGGCGTTGAATTGCCGCCTGGACTTCCGCACACCGATAGATGTGGATTTGCCGTCTAATATTGTCTGGATTACCATCGCTCCAGTTGCTACCATCCCAATGGGATTGAAAAAAATCTTTCTTCTCGCCATTGCCTTTATCAATCCGCTTGACTCGCACTAGTGGAGAGCCGTCGCGGTTGGGATAATAATAGAATCGTTCGTTTTTGAGTCGGATCGGTTTGATAAAATTTGGCTCTGCTTGCTTGAGGACGAAAATTCCCTGAAAGCCCTGCTTATTTACCCCGTTATAGTGCCACTGCGACGGATCGTGTCCGATACCACTCACATAAGTTTTACAGTGGGCTGTTTGACCATCTGGGTGTAAGCTGCAATCTTTATCTTTGGTTCGACCGCAGACGGGACAAGGGAAATTCTTGCCGGATCTGCGGTACTTAGTATTGCCAGTAGCCGCTCGATCGGCATTTTGGCTTAAATTCTTAGAGTTGGGTGCAACAACGGATGCACCATTGCCCTTGATCATGGTAAAATGTTCCTAAATGTTCTTAGTAGAATGTTTATATAAGTAATCTTGTGCAACACCCAGATTGCTGCTGGGTGCAGAACCTCGCCTTTGTCGGAATTAGGCGGGGTTTTGTCGTTTTACTGCATTTATTTGGCAGATAACAAACCACAAATGTTCCTAGCTGAATTTTACATCACATCTGCACCACGCGATCGCGAATATACCAAGAAATATCGTCAGGCGTGGTAAATCGACTCCGAAACCGCTGGGCATTATTTACTAAAGCTAATTGCCGTTAATGCGATCGCTGTGTTCCGGCGCGCAAGCTTTGCGATCCGATCGCATTAGTCTATCGGTATTTGGGGAGGTATTATTACCTTCAAATGTCGATTGCTAGCGGGTTTTAGCTGATTGCTCGTCCTCTAAGAGTCGGGATTTTGAATGCGATCGCGTCCTTTGTTAATGCGATCGTTTACTGACGATGCGATCGCATTACAGATAGCCATCTTCAACTACTAGAACAACAGCTAAATGATTAAATGTTTAGGCATCTAAATGATTAAATACTTAATCATTTGAGATTGGAGCTACTAGGCGATGCTCGAAGTATCGACTAATCGCCTCTGCGACAATATCACTCATCTCTCGCTCCTCAATCGCCGCTGCTGTTTTAATTTGTTTGTGAAGCTGTTTGGGAAGATAAATGGTGGTGCGAGTATAGTCAGGATCGGTACTCTTGGTGGTTCGTTTAGAGGATGGGGTGTTTGACTCAGGCACTGAGATCGGAGCAGATAGCTCTAAAACATCTTCTGCTCGACTCTCCGACAAGTCACTACGACTAGCCCCAGCTTCACTAAATAAGGTATCGAATCTGTTGGCATTCTTTTTATTCACGACATCAACTCCTCACCAACCATTGAATAGTACTGCCATGCAGTCCCTGACTTAGGATCGTTCTTAATCTGGTTGACAGACATCCCTTCCAAAGCCGCTCGTTGAAAGATACTCAACCGTCTGATGCTAGTTGCAAAAACTGGCAGGTTTGCAACCATTAGTGACTCTCTAGCTTCAATGCCACTCCGACTGGGAGGCGGCGGCACGATGGTCAACAGAATTTTGTAGTTTGTTTCTAGTGTTTTGAGTGCAGCTAGAACTTGCAGTAGTGCCCCCATCGCTAGAGCATCTGGGGAAGTTGGCAGCACGAGTAAATCGCAGCCCAGAGCGATGGTTTTCAGCTCTTCTGGATCTGGACGGGCGGGGGTGTCCACAATTATGTGCTCGTAGTCGCGGACGAATTTGACAGCAGCTTTTTCATCGACCACTTTAAATGGGAGGTGTCCTCGTTTTGCCCAGTCTAATGCCGAGCGATTGAGATCTCCATCAACTAGTAATGTTGGGGCTAATGTCTGGCAGTATGCCGCCAAGTGCAGGGCAGTAGTCGTTTTGCCCACACCTCCTTTGAATGAGGCAACAGTAACGATCATCGATTTCAACTATAGAGATCGCTACTATTCTATCATCTAAACATTTAGATGTTTATTTAGATATCTAGATGTTTAGATGTCTAGATGTTCTTTGAGAAAGATTGTTACTCGGAGTTATTTGTCTAAATCCCCAAACAGGGGTAATTTTCGAGCGGTTTAGACAAATAAACCCAAAATGTGACCTTTGACATTCGCTGGAAGATTATGGACAATAATACCTATAGATCTAAATAAGTGTAAGTAATATTATCCAGAGTTAGGAGCTTCAGCGGTGGATACAGCTTCAGTCAGGGCACTACAATCGATTCAAGCCCAGGGTCAATTCATTCGGACATCCCAGGCTCTCAAGGTAGGCATTCACCCGCGTACCCTCTATCAGCTTCGGGACAGCGGCTGCCTAGAGCAAATATCTCGTGGTGTTTATCGGCTTGCGGAACAGACTCCTGTATCAGATCCAGACTTATTTACAGTCGCCACGCGGATTCCCCAGGGCGTGATTTGTCTAGTTTCGGCACTAGCCATCCATCAAATTACCACTCAGATTCCCCGTGCGGTGGAGATTGCCCTTCCTAGAGGGACAGAATCGCCACGACTCGATTATCCACCCATCACCATCCACCGCTTTTCCGCTGCAAGTTTTAGCGCGGGGATTGAAGTTTGTGAAATTGATGGCATTCTCTTACGGGTATATAGTCCTGAGAAAACTATTGCTGACTGCTGTAAGTTTCGGCATCAATTGGGGATGGATGTTTTCCTGGAGGCTCTAGCACTCTACCAGCAGCGAAAACGAGCTAACTTTGGGCTGATTTTAGAATATGCCCAAATTTGTCGGGTGGGAACGACGATTAAACCTTACTTGGAAGCGATGCTATGACCGATAAACCGATGAAAAATGTCCCAGCTTCCGTGCGGCAACGCCTACTCAATAAAGCCAAGCAAGATCGCCGTCCGTTTAATGAACTCCTTCAGTACTATGGGATGGAGCGGTTCTTGTACCGCCTGTCTCAATCGCCTTATGCCAGACAGTTCGTGCTCAAGGGAGGATTAATGTTGCGGGTGTGGCAGGTTTCGGATTCGCGCCCAACGATGGATATCGATATGTTAGGTCGGACGAGTAACGAACCGACTCAGATTGTCCGCCAGATGCAGGAGATTTTAACTCTGGCAGTGGAGCCAGATGGAATGGTTTTCGATTTGGCATCGCTCCAAACGGAGCCAATTACCAAGGATGCTGATTACCAAGGCATCCGAGTCCGGTGCTTGGGCTATTTGGATGCAGCGCGGGTCAATATTCAGCTCGATTTAGGTTTTGGGGATGTGGTGTTTCCTGAACCGGAAACCTCGAAGGTTCCGACGCTCTTGGATTATCCTGCGCCGCAACTCCTTTGCTACAGTCGGGAAAGTGTTATCGCTGAGAAGTTTGAGGCAATGCTGAAACTAGGGGCATTGAACAGCCGGATGAAGGATTTCTATGATGTTTGGTTGCTGTCTCAGCAGTTTGATTTTGATGGTGCCAAGCTGACTGAGGCGATGCGACTGACTCTCAACCATCGCGGTACGACTCTGAGTGAGTCAATTCTCGCTTTTGAGGCAGAATTTGCTTTAGCCAAGCAAGTGCAGTGGGCGGCTTTTTGTAAGCGACTGGGGCAGAAAGGGACTCCGACAGAGTTTGTCAGGGTAGTTATTGCGCTCGAGGAGTTTCTGGCTCCGTTAGTTTTTGCCTTGTTAAACGAGACACCACCGCCGCTAATATGGGTAGCAGGTAATGCTTGGAGCTAGTTTACCCACCTTACTCTGTCGGACACCCCGCCTTGGGGGATTATGGATGCAGATGAGGACTAGTTCCTAGTAAACTTTGCCAAGTCGCAAGGAGAGACGATCGGTGACACTTTCACACCAGCCCTTCCGGTTTTGTCTGGGGATATCTAGATCGTTCCCTATTTCAAATCATAACTCGATGTTGTGAAGTAGAGTGTGAAGTTGTTAATTATCTAAGGGTTATTTGTATAAACTCTCGAATTACATGTCAATCTAGACATCTAGATATTTAGATGTCTAGATGTTCGGTGAGAAAGATTGTTACTCAGACAGCTTGAAGATCCCTAATAATCAGCCCTCGCTAGCACTTTTCCAAAGTGGCAGCTAGATTACTGGTCACGATGCTGCCGAACTTACAATTGGGACTGCTTGGGATTATTGCTAATTATCCGGTAATATTTAGATATCACCGGAATGGCTCTAATTCAATTAGAGCATAGTAAAAATGGAACCAAACGAACAAAATAAATGCTGTAGTTCTGAATTGCAAGAGCGGATTCAAGATTTTTTGCAAAGTTTTGAATTAGTTTTAGACCGGGACTGGGATTATACTAAAATGTCATTAAAATCCGAATATTTAATTGGCGAAAATGGGACTTTTTTAGACCCATTTCCTGGAGAATATTTTACTGGCGGCAAGGGTGATAACTGGAGCAATCGGTCGTCCTTGCTTTCTGCTTATCGAGAACTCAGGGCATTTGCAATTAGTGAAAATATCTACGTTCCATATGACCCTAACGCTATGGATGACAATGACGATAACGAATCAGAACCCAATTAAAATCGGCTCGCGGTCGTCCTTGCTTGCTTCAGAACAAACAATCCAGATATGGGCGTATTACCTTACTCATCCGACAAATCTTGGCATATTCCCATAATTCATCCATCGTACAGCGACGAGACTCAAAGCCCTCTCGTAGAGCTTCTAGAGCGACATCTAGTCCGATCTTATGACGATATTTAAAGCAATCGACGATAGTTTTAGCCAGATTGAAGATCCGTACGGGAGTTCCTTCAATCGGATGGGTTTCAATCCCGACAGTCAAAGCTAAACCTGACATATAAATACTATGAAGTGGCAGTGAATCTGCATTAGGGCGACGGGCATGAACGTCGATTGCCATCCAGACTTCAAAGGGGGCTTGAGTACCGATGCCATGAAATTGAAGGGCTGAGAGCAGGCAAATCGCTCCATGAGGCACCCGTTGAGTTGCAACGGCTAAACTATGGTGTTCCGTAAGTTCGGCATCGATATAGGTGTATATTCCCCGCCCAGATTTTATGAGTAGTCCCTGTTCTACTAAGCGGCGGAGATATTCTGGATGAATGCCTAATTCCATTGCATCTCGCGTCCGAATCGTACTTTGAGATTTCGCGAGATGAAGAATTTTTACGAGCTGATTCGACTCCATGAATAACGTAGGTAAATATTCATATATACCTACATTATTGCACAATTTTCCTTTCCCCATTCGGTGCCGCTCCTTACCGAGCGGCATATATGAATGTAACGCTCCGATTGATACAGTTATCAGAGCTTAAAAACCCCACAATCCAGCCCCAGACTCACCCACTGGCTAACGATCTCTTCGCTTTTGTTAATGATGGTTTGTTATTTTTATTGAATTCGTAACGCTCTTGAGGTGTCATGTAAGTGCGTGGGCAAATTGCTATGACATCATCTACACTTTCTGTATAAGCTCGCTCGTCCAAATTATCCAATTGGATTGGGGATTTCATATTGTTGCTCGACTTTGCTACAGAATTTGATTGCTTGTTCTGTTGAAAATGTGAAAGCATAACCATCCTCATTGGGGCTTAAAGTCACCCACTCCCTTCCCTCCATTTTAACAAGGAATCAGGGTTTGAAAGATCCAGCGATCGCTTGAGCAAAGCGGAGGCTCTCGGTTACGCGCAAACGCATCCCCTAGGGGTGGTCGAATCTTTGTTCAATCCGACGACTTGTGTATACATGATAGATGCTCTGATAGTAAGGATTGTTTTTCCAGTCGCTCGACAGATACTAGTTGATTTATACTATAATCCGAATAAGTATTTTGGAAAAGTAGATTAGGAGCAACCTTTATGTCCAATCACTCTGGCAGCCATATGTTAAATGAGGTAATTGAAATCCTAGATCGACATCAAGTATTTGCAGGAATAGAAAAGACCACAACTAAGATAGCGATCAAAGAAATTTTGGAAATGGCAACAAACGATTATGACTGCAACCAAGGGGAGATTTTAGAAGGACACGCCCAGAAATTCCATCTCTGTTACTACTGTCTGGCAGATAATGATAATCCAGAAGATGAACTCTGTCCGATTTGCCGAGAGGATTGGGATAGAACCGATTGAATCATGCCAATCTTCCCGACTGGTGAAAGGAGTAAGATTACAGACCTAGCACCTCCTTCAATTTTGCGACTGCCAGCCTGTGCTTCTGCTTGGGCATTTTCGCCAGATTCTGCAACTTCCACCGCACCGCTGGTAACTCCTCAACCCCCATTACTTCCAACAGCGTCTAATCCGGCTCAAGTTCCTTCACCGACAGTAAAAATCGCTTCTCATCAATTGATAGTGACAGGCGTAACAAATCGATTAAGCGCACTACCACCTTTGAGTGCAAACCTGGGATCGCGCATCACATAGGGCAGAATCCGCAGTAGTAAATCGCGCCTAGAGCCAAAAACAACGGGTTATCCATTAATTCAAGCCTAAGTTTGCGGGGACAGTAATCTGATATTTGGGGTTTAACCTGTCCGCCACTGACGAGCGAGCGATTACCCCTAGTATTAGCTGATTAGGTCTTGCTTTGAGCTATTGATAGAGCTTCATTAGCTTTAATCATAGCTCCAGTTATTACTTGAACAGAACCAACATCTGCTCTAGACCCCCGTTTACCCCAGACTGATGTAGTATTTCTCGTCGAACCATCTCGCCAGGAACTGCATAGTTACCGAACCTGAGTCGTAAATAAGGGTAAGAACATCTTAGTTAATGGGAGTCGCGGTCATGAATGGACAAACCACAAAATGGGCAGTCAAATTCGTGCTGTGGCTCGTAATTGAAATTACCTTAAATCTGGTAGGTATGGATGATTTGGTAGACTATAGCGAATTTCTGTTTGAACATCCTACTGTTGTCCAACTTTGGATTCAACATCCGTTGACACACGCTAAAATTTAATTGTCGTGCGCTTCATTGCTGTCAGTCCAGATCGTCGAAGGCAATAATCGAGATCGTCATCTTTAGAAATATCGCTCGTCCAACAACTAATGGGCTAGCTAATTTAGTGAAATTTTGGTGAACATCTTCAAAACCTGGCTATAGGCGCGAAACCTAATCCCAGTAATAACTATACTCTCAAGACGTTCCGCTAAAGAGCGTTAGCGGGACGTTAAATCCCCCCCAATTCCAGTAAAATTTTAGATACCCGCCTCAATAGTGCCCACATTGGATGAACTAAATCGCACTGCTACCACCTCACCCTCAAATATCCCATCAGCACCTTTTACTCTCAATGCTGATGAATTACTGGCGGCGTTTACTAATTTCCTCCAATTCGATGTCGGCTCTGGGGGAGCTAGTGCCGAAACTATCCGCACTTATTGGTGTGAAGTCCGCTACTATCTACTCTGGTGCGAGACAAATCAGCTTCAACCCCTCACTGTCACCAGAGACCAGATTAAAATCTACCGTCACCATCTCGTCTCTAAGAAGTATAAACCCACTACCATTTCCCTCAAACTAGTTGCAGTTATACTTATAAATCAAATGATACTCTCTCAAACCTATGTCTCTTATCAGTTATGGGCTAATTTAGAGCTAAAGCATCTACCTGCCAAAAATAGTAGTTTTCAGCTATAAATATGCTTATCCCTTGAGGGTTTATGCAAATAACCCCTATTTTTAGGGTTATAATACTATGGGATTTCTGTTATTACTCTGGATTAAATCTAGTACTGACGATGCAGATATCAAGCAAGAATCGTGGACAATTCAAGTAAACTATGGCAGACAATTCTGGCTCTCTTCTCTAATATTTTTAGGAGCGGCAGGCTGAAAAGTTAAATAACAGATTCAACGAACGAAACAAATATGTTTAATTTGGACGAGAGATAATGCTTGATGAATAATAGAAGTTCACCGACTGATGAAGGTGTTTTCAACTCTGCTCTGACAAATCAACGTGTAGTATCAGAAACCTTCTTCATTGATTTTTCTGCTGACCGAACAATTGCTCAGAATCTGCACCAATCTGATGAAGCTGTACAGCGTCAGGTACGCAAATTAATGGAAGACGCTAATAGTTCAACTCAGTTTTTATTTGATTTCCAGACATACGGTAATAATACCGATGAAGAAGTACAATCTGATTTAAGCATCGGAGCAATTGCAGCAATTGACTCTACAGATGTTTTACCAATTACCGACTTAATGAGTACGTCATTTTATGCTGTTGGAGTCGGGTGCATTACCAATCGTAATCGCCACGCTCCAGAAGTTGTGCTAACTACTACAAATACCCACTATGTAAAACCTGATGAAATTGCAGCGGATGAGACAAACTTGTTTGCTTTATGCCAAGAGTTAGATAAGGTTCGTGATACTAAAGGCTCTTGGGCTACCACATTTCGAGAATATCAAGAAAGAGAAGTCGCCATTAAATGTGAGCAAAAAACTGTACTATTGGATGGACCTATTTTTACTCAAAACTTGATTACTCAACATTCGGGAAGAGAGCTTTATTCTAGGATGATGCAAACAGGGAAACGCTTTATTGGTGTAATCAAAGATTTAGGTAGCTCATGGGCAATAAGTAAGTGGGCAGCGATGAGTTTAGAAAAAGGAGAAGGATTCGTCCTGTGTCCTATACAACAACAGTATCAAATACGATTTGGAGATAACAGAACTATTAACGACTGGATTGGCTCATTACCTGGGCAATATGTTCGCGTTGTTTATCGTCCAGCAGAGAAAGCATTCGCTTTTGAATGCGCTCTAGCCGATCTGCCATATGCAGTTAGCCTACTGCGACAAGATGCTAGTCCAACAATGAACCATGAAATCCCACTTTTGCTGGAAACAGTTGATTGGCATTTGAGAGGAAGCAACAACTCTCAGGCAATTAAAGACTCTTTTATTGGCGAGATTCAGCGAAATAACTATCGTATGGGAGTAGATATTACAGGAGAACGTAACTACCGATGACACTCATTCAAATACCTGACACGATTAATTCTGATTTAAGTTTAATTTGTGGCTACACTTTTAATCAGCCAGAGTTATCAGCTAATGATTTTGTAATCATTGAATACAGCGCAAGCCAGAGGAAATATTTTGGACAAGTTGTCGGTCCACAAGCTAACTTAAATCGCTCGGCACTTGGTCCACAAGATAATGCGACAATTAATGCGTTTGAGCAATTAGAACAAAATAAATATACTCGTGAGGTTGTAGTTCGAGAGGTTTATTTTTATCAGGTAAACTTGATAAAAGACATTACCCAAAACCCACCAAGTAGCGTTCGGCGGCGACCTCAAATTGGCTCTATTGCAAAACAAGCCACAGAAGATGAGATTATCACATATTTGAATTTGCCCCCGGCAGATGAAAGATATCGCATTGGACAAATTATCGATACAAATATTGGCATCTATATCAATCCACGAACTCTTTTTTATCAAAGCTTAATTGCTGGTTCGACTGGAAGCGGAAAAACTAATTCTTGTGCCAATTATATCCGCGCAGCCTTGCAAATGAACTTTGCGGTTATCATTTACGATCATAAGCCTGATTATCAACACATCGATACACCCAACCAAGATGCAAAAGATATTTTAAATAGCAATGAGCGAACAGACCAAGACACAACCTGGATTGAAGGAATCAACACTGATTATTACTACTTAGGTGATGAATCAACTGCCTTTAAAGGTACTCCAATTGCCATTCCTGCCTCGGAATTCGATCCAGCAGTTCTGGCAGCAGTCATGTACTATCCACCTAATGAAATCAACTCTCGTGAAGAGTTTGAGACATTGCTAGAAGAATTTGATGATGAACAGCAGGCTAATAACAAAAATGATGACCGGACTACTTGGACACTAGGAGATTTCTACAAATGGGTTACTAGCTATGATTCTAGTAACCCCACTGCTGCACCATATTGATGAAGCTCAAGACCTCTTTAACGGTAGTAAGCAGTTTGCCTCTGCAATGGGTAATGTACTTAGTGAAGGAGTCCGTAAAGGCAGAAGCCGACAAATTGCTTTTACTATTGCTGTTCAAAGTGCGGCTCAGATACCTGATGATATCTTGAATAATTTAAACACTCGCATTATTCATCGGCATAACCGAGCCAGTGAAGCACAAAGAGCCTTAGAGAAAGCGGCAGATGCCCAAATTTCGATGACCAAGAATTTTGGTCCTGGTGAGGCACTTGTCGATCTATTTGGTGCATCAGCAGTAGTTAATGCCAGAATGCGTTTATCACCCTTTCAGCTTACTACTGAAGAGTTGTTGCAGGCGCAAGAAGAACAACAACAAGCTGCCCCTCAATCGAAAAAATAGTATAAAAGTTCTTAGACGAGATAAAATTTAGCCCATGTCTAACATATCGAACCAACAGCCAAAGATTCTGGTTCCATCTTTTGTCGTCCTAATTACTGTTCTCAGTAGTCAGGGGGAAATCAATCTATGAAAGATCCATCGTCTGAACAGCAATTCGCTATTATCCCGACTATTGTTAGTGGCAATCAAGAAATGGTTGTCATCGACTTTTTGAAAACAGCTAGAGAATTACTGAGGCAAGCTAGAACAGTAGAAGAAGCTCAGGCGGTTTGGCAAAAAGTTAATGCGCTGGAAGCTATCTCCAAAAAGTGTCGATTAAGTAAAGATGTGCAGCTTGATGCTACTGAATTACGAATCTGGATTGAGCGTCGCTTAGGGGAAATTTTAAGCCAAAACAATCAAAGCAGAGTAGGAGATGTTAAGAACCAGTATCACAAATCAGTCAAGGTAAATTTGGATGATAAAGAATCTAAAAGTATCCCACCAAACCTTAGTTTCACCAAAAATGATTTAGTAAAATTTCAGCAACTTGCAAACACTACTCAACAAGTATTTGAAGCGGTTCTAACTGATTTAAGAATTGAAGCAGCTATTAAAAAACAAGCAGCTTTATCTACAACTGGAATAATACGTGCTATTCGGACTGAGCAAAAAAAAGATCGCGAACAACTGTTTAGTCCTATAATTAAGCCTTCTGACAACTGGAATTTTAGCAGAGTTCAATATGGTCGGATTGATGAAAATTTAGGACAAGACAGGGGTTATATTCCTGGTGAAATTTATGCTAACTGCTTCTGGTATTACGTCAAGCCAGGGGATTTAGTAATTGTACCAATGGCTGGATCTGGTCAGGCTTGGCGAGTTTACGAATCTCGTCAAGAGTGGATGGGTCAGCACATTTATGATTTCAACTTAAAAATGTTCGATCTTACTCCACGCGGAAAGTATAAAGATTTAATTACTCAACATGATTTGACGAAAATTTTTCCAGTTGAGAATCCAGCTTACATTGTTATGGATATTCCTTATTATGGAATGGTTGCCCAACAGTATTCTAATAAACCTGAAGATTTAGCTAATATGGATTTAAAAGAGTGGCAGATAGCAATGACTACAATTGCAAAGAATTGTGCCGCTGTCCAAAAAAAAGGTGCCCTTTGTACTGTCATTTCTCCGAACTATCGAGATGTCATTAAAGAGCAAATTTTTATGGTTACAGACATGATCCGTTCTATGTGGGAAATGGCTGGATATCTGCTTTATGACAAAGCTTATTCAAGCCGTAGAATTCAGCAAAATCAAACTCCTCAAATGGCTAGGATGAACAATCAAGCCAAAGCACATCAGACCATGTTGACTGATATCACTGAAATTTTAACTTTTCAAAAGCGTTGATATTTGCATCACCCCCAATCGATCATCGAGCCTGAAATGGACATTCTGTGGTCATCTTCACTCCTTGGTATGCTCGCTCTAGAATTAAATCGCTTTAGCCCCTGCTGTAAAGCCAAAAATGAGGAATAAATTTATCGCCCATTTTAGCCTAAAATCGTTGCTAGCCATCGGCATCTAACCAATCTCGATCGGTTTGACGATCGATGCGGCTACGTCGGCGTACAGATGGTACCCGCTCATAATCATCATCATCATCATCATCCCCTGGCACGATCCGATCTAGGATGTCCATCGCTTTAAGGTGGTAGAGTTGTTGAGTTTTTGCTGCATCGTACTGTGTTTGCAAATTCAGCCAAAATCGATCGCTATTACCAAAATAACCAGCAAATTTGAGCGCAATATCGACCGTAATTCCTCGTTCGCCATTCAAGATTTGACTGATGCTAGTTGGAGTCACACCGATGTCCGCACTAAAACGATCGACCGTAATCTGCATCGGATCTAAAAAATCTAACTGTAAGATTTCCCCTGGATGGACATTTGGTAAGCGTTTAGCTGTAGTCATTTCAAAATCTCTCACAATCTCTACGTCTGTCGCATCGTTTTTCCATGTCCATGTGAAGCATATTCGCCATCCAGAATTATAAATCCGACAACTATATTGTCCCAAATCATCCGAGCGTTTTTCTAGGCAATTCCGTGGGAGTATTTGCAGATCGATAATCGATGTAGCCGCATCAATGATTCTCAACAGCCGCAAAGCAACGAGCTGGATGTGTTCTGGATATCTTCTAGATATTTTACACTGAAAAATTAATTCTGTTTGTTTTGAACTAAAGTTAACTATCATGAATATCTCTCCACTATATTAGAGATTAATTCTCTTGTAGGACTATCTTCACCATCGTTCAGAACGATCCACTCAAAGTCTCGATCGGATTGAGCTTTCAAAAATTCGATACTTGTTATCCTCCTGAATCTAATTTGCCATTATTTTAGATAATGCAAAGTAAATTTATCTAACTTTATTCTAATATTTTAGATCGATCTAATAATTAAGCACTCGCCTTACTTTCATTATAATTAATATCCTGTTAAAATACTAGTATTCATTCTTAAAAATGAGGCTTGAAATGAATAAAACTGAATTTAGAACAGATTGGGCTGAAAAAGTTGTTTGCGAGATTGCCAATTTATTAGGCTTGCCTGTAGCTCGATCTGAATTTGCCGAAGGTTACGTGGGTGAGCCTCCAGAATTTGTTGAAGGGATTGTCTCTGTTAACTTTATTCCTGATGAATGTGAATATGAATTATCAGGTGAAAAATTTATCGAGATCGAGCCAGGTGAATTATATATCGTTGAAAATGTATTCAAAGCTTTAGATCGAGCAGAGGTCAGCCCCCCCGATAGTTGGACACGAATTGATGGAATAAAAACTGGGGCTGATATTTTCGTTGGCTATATTTTGCTCGACACATTAGTGAATCATTGCAATCGTAATTCTCATAATTGGGGTGTAATGTCCATTGATGGAAAGCTTCAACTCATGCCAGCTTATTCACATGGAACGGCATTGGGTAGCACATTTATCTATAGAGATCGAGTAACGTCGCTTTCACATTATCTAAATGAATTCAGTTTATCTCCATTTCAAGATGAAAATAGTAGATTATCTACTTTCACTGTATTCGAGCAAGCAGCTAAACTATATCCCCAAGCAGCAAAAATATGGCAGGAAAGGCTGGCGGCGATCGATCTAGTAGATATTAAGAATATTTTCGACCGAATTCCTGATAAACGTATATCAGCTAAATCTTCAAAGTTTGCTAACCGACTATTAAGATATAATCGAACGAGACTTCTCACATTCAGGATAGAAGAAGAGCGAGAAATTATCAATCGAGACGAACTGGATCGATATGTCAAAATTCTAAAATCAGAATACGAACAAAGGGTAGCATCAGCATTTGCTATTTTTACAGAAGATGCAATTAATAAAATTGGTCGGTCAGAAACAAGATTGACCGAAGATAGTTTATTTTTAATGAACAATTTAATTCGAGATATTCTCAAACTAGAAGAAGATATCGATCCAGTTAGTGAAAATATTCGATCGGATTATCAACGCGAGTTCGATCGAAGACTATTCAGCCGCGTAGTAAAGTCTGACATTTCATTGTTCGCAACTATAAATGGTTTGTCACCAATCCAATCGCAGATCGAATTTCAAATGAGCGAAGACGGCTGGAAAAATGATGGATCGATCGAGATTTAATCGCGAACAGATTCTAACGCTGTTAATACAAGCTGCTCAAAATGTTCAGCCTGAGTGCAAACTTGCTTAACTTGCTTCCATCGATCGGTAATGCGTGGAGCATGAAGGCGATATTCCCTTGTTGTTTTCTTAATCCGCTCCTTGAGGGGCAGTTGGGCTAGTCTTGACTCTAGGCTGAGATTACACTCACTATCGACCAACAAGGGATGAGCTGAAGGCAGTACGGCAGCAGCTAACCAAGTACCTGAAGATTGGGCAGGTAAACAAAAGAGTGTTCGATCTCCCGCTGTAGACTGCCCTAACCAGCTCTCGATCGCCTTACCCAGCAAATCTACCGTATCAGAGATTGGAGGGCATTGCTGGGCACAGGGGAGGTCTCTCCAGCTATTCTGCTGGGCTATGTCTTCGACTAATGTTCCACAGTCGGCATATTGCTTACTTGCCACATCGACATCCAAATGGATAATTAGCAAATTAAAGCCAACCAGAGTGGGATCTGTATCCAAGGAGCCGCTATGCCGTTGTTGTGCTGCCTGAATCCATTTCAACACCCCACACCAACCTGTCCCCATCATTCCCCCAGTAGCTTCTGGTTGTAATTGAATCATCACAAAGGGTTCTGGTAATACAGCTTTGAGTGCTGCTTGAATCACCTCGTAGTCAGTTGGCCCTTCGGCTACCAGGGCAATCCGCAATTCAGACATTGGGTACGGCTCCTAGATTCCCCATTAGCCACAGACGAGACAGAGGGTATTGCTGATTGAGATTTGCTAGTTCGGTAGTTAGCTCCAAACGACGCACACAGGTTTGTCCGTTGCTATTTCGTTCTACGACAAACAGACGAACTTCAGGATCGGCTAAGTTCAACCCATCGAGCGCAGCAGGGTTGTGGGCTGTAAATAGCAATTGCCTGTCGGGTGAATTGGATTGGAGCCAACCAGATAGACGGGAAATCAGCTTTGCCAGTAGGCGAGGATTGAGAGCTTGGTCTAGGTTATCAATTGCCAACAACCGAGGAGCCTGGGGTAGCAGACAGAGTAGGGCGGTAAAAATCAAATAAAGTGCTCCTTCACTGGCATCGTAGGCGGTTAGCTCATTCCGACTTTGGTTCATGAAGCGATCGGTAAACTTGAGGATTAACGTTGTACGCGGGACTTTTGGCGACAGTAGGGTAGCACCGTGACTAGTGGTCTGGATATCTGATACCCAGTCGATTAGTTCTAATACCTGCTCTAAGATGTCAGCACTCACTTCCGACCCATTTTCTAAGTGTTTACGCAAAGCAGCAAAACCTTCGGCTATTTGTCCGCCATTCAAGCCAACAGGCACACGGGACTGTTGGTCTGGGACGATGCCGCGTAAGGTTGGGGTGTTAGGACAATAAATTGCAAACTCTTGGAGTCGTTGCATCAACTGGGCAGCGGGATTAACTGGTTCTAGGTCAACCAGTTTCAAAGCAGCAAGCCCAGCTTTTTCGTTCAGGTTTTTCCGATTGCGAACACCATCAGAAACGATTTCCTCTTGTCCATCAGTGAGGACTTCGGTTTTATAAGACCAAGCGGGTTCGGGGGATTCGAGGGGATTGAGTAAGGAAACGCGATAGGCTTCGTTGGCTTCACCTTCAACACCGATAGCGATGTGTGCGGGGGTGCGTTCGGTTGCAAAGGAGCTTTTATATAGGCGAGGTAAACCAGCACGAACCCCACGGCGTAACAGACTTTCATCATCTACTACCCCATTAGCCGCTGCTCCCAACACGCCAAGAGCTTCGAGGAGGTTACTTTTGCCCACTCCATTGGCACCGATGAAGCAATTAACTCTGCCTAGTTCGATGGTGGTTGAGTAAATAGATTTGAAGCCGCGAATATCTACTTTACGGATCGTGGTCATAGTGGTCGTATTTTTCCAGCGAGCAGTTCTTCTTGCATCATGGCTTGTTTGAAGTCTTCGAGGCATAATTATCGAGCGCGATCTAATATAATCACATACTCGAACGAATAACATACATCACATATAAAATAGTAAATAACCCTACCAAAAATGTAGATATTGAGGCTGCTAACACAACAGAATTAGAATTAATTAAAACTTTATTTTTCTTGACGTTTATCCCGATCGAATCATTAATTACTAATCCACTAACGGAATTATTGTCAGTTACTTTAACAAGAGCATCGATTCTCTTAATCAGTTGATATTTTCCGAGAAAGTTATCGAGGGTAATATAGTAGCTGTTGTTGTTTGAGGAGCAATAGGCATCTTCATACCCCAAACAAGCCTCAAAGCAAATTTCATCAGGGCTATCAACCTTGGGATAATTTCGCTTGTTAATCTCAAAGCCTGGGTAGTCATAGGTTATTCTTTCTTGCAAATATCGATCGTTACAATCATAGCCAGCCATAAATGACTGCTGAAGTAAGTCTGAACCATACTTAAGAATCCACTCTTTTTTGTCATCAGTTACTTCGATAGAGGAATCTATTACTGCGAGCGGAAATTTAACTCTAATTATTTCGGCAAAAGGATCTATGAATTTAACTAACTGATGCTTACCGAGGTAGTTATCGATCGTAATATAGTAATCTTCTTTATCGATCGAGCAGTAAGAATACTCATAGCACTCGCAAGCATAAAGACATCTTTCACTAGGAGTATCAACCTTCTTGTATTCCCACTTGTTAATTGTAAAGTCTGGATAGTCACAGAGTAATCTTTCTGCCAAATACCCCTCATTACAATCATAGCCAGCTCTTAATGACTGCTGGAGTAAATCCGAACCATACTTGAAGATCCAGTCCTCTTTATTTTTAGCATAGATATCGATCCTGAACATCTGAGATATGCTAGCAGGAATCAGTACATTAGCCGAATAATGACGAGCGAATAACTCATTATCTACTATTTCTTCCCGATCGTAACCTATATAAAGATGGGATTCATTTCGATCCCATATTCCATTTTCATAGCTAGGAATAATTAGATTTACTGCAAGTATAGCTGCTTGTTGAGATTCATAGTACTCAATCTGACTTTGATGATTTGTATACCACTTATTCCATTTTTTGCCCACTATCTACCACCCATTCAAATTTAAGTGAAATTGCTCCTCATTTAATAGTATAAAAGCTTTATTAGCGAAAAATCACACCAGCAGCGATGAGATCTTCGACTGAGATTGCTAATTTACCATTTACCTCAATCGTCTGAAAATCACTCACCTTTCTACCTTGTTTGGCTTGCTCTCGATCTCGACGACTCAACTCATTGGGTTGAGATTGGAGATCGATATCTAACCAATCTCGATCGGCTGAGATTTTAATAGCCGCATGTAAAGCTGCTATGTCTTTTTTCAATCCATTAACAGCTCGATCGATTGCGATTGTCTTCGTCTCAATCGATTCGAGCAGTATAGTGATATCTGTTTCCCGTGGTAAGGCTGTGCTAGATTTGGATGTAATACTAACTTCGGTAATTTCCCCCAACATTCGCAGTACCTGCGGCCGAATTTTAGTTGGCTCCACGCCCAAATTTGCTAACACTCTAGAGGCATTACCTTCATCTACAAGGAGCGAAGCCAGCAAGAGATGTTCGGTACCAATATAATTATGTCCGAGTTGATGAGACTCCTCTTGAGCTAGCTCTATAATGCGTTTTGCGCCTGATGTAAAGGGGATTTCAATCGATAAGAAGCCCGAACCCCGTCCGATAATTTTTTCAACTTCGATTCTGGCATCTTTAAGAGTGACTCCCATCGACTTTAACACCTTGGCGGCGATTCCAGTTTCCTCACCAATTAATCCAATCAGGAGCTGTTCGGTACAAACAAAGTTATGCCCTAGGCGACGCGATTCTTCATTGCTTAAAAAAATTACTTTAATAGCCTTTTCTGTATAATTTTCAAACATATTTATTTACCAATATATAGTTTTTGTAGAATAAATTCATCGATATTTGTCCTTTATTCAATTTCTCCATTTGAAATGATATCTTCAATCTCATCCTTGGCACTGACTGCATATTCCTTCGTATTAATAGCTAAAGTAAAGGGAAAAGGGAGAGCATTAAAATCAGCAAAGTAAGGCGACCTTTCGCGGAGTGTATGGATAAACTTTGCTAAATTGTCGCTATCGATCGATGGATGATGGATGAGAGCTATTTCTAGGGCTTTAGGATTCGAGGATGGATTTGGAGCATCAAATCTAGATTGAGATTTATTTAATACATCTTGCTCTGTCGTCAGTGATGCTCTCATACTGAGATAGAGATAATTATTGGCATCACAGACATCTTCCCACCGAAATATACCCTTTGTCCGACTACCAAGACTATTATCCACGATCGTCAGCGGAACTTCAGCTTGTTGGTGTGTCCGCAATCGCACCATCCATAACCTATCGGCTTCCGCTGTTGTTAGGTTGAGTGCGGTAGGTAATTGATGGTTGGGTAAATTTGGATTCTGAAGCCAAGGAAATAGTTTACGGGCATTTTGAGCTTCTGCCATAAATAGAACGTAGGGAGGATTCTGAGCGACAATCGAGCTGCTCAAACAATCTCGCAAACAGTCAGTGAGGAATTTATTTAACAGAGCTTCTTCCTTGTGTTTTCGATCCCAAGTTCCTGAGAAATCGCCCTCATCAGCATCAATATCCCAATGCTCATTTACTAGATAAATCATCCCTTGAGCATAGGAAATCCAACCGCGCTGGTTAAATAAAGAAGAAGTAGTTATTTCCACTGTTCCCGCAATCGGATTGACGCGGAGGAATAAAACGACGGTATTAGCTTGGTTATTAGCTGTTGTCTTGCGAGTACGGCGGAGAACCCAACAGCAAGTCAGCCACAGATTTTGACCGATTGCACCTAGTTCTGTCTCATTAATTAGGGGCGTAGGTAGCACTCCAAACTGACGCAGTAAATCCGCTACCGCTCGTTCGACGCGATGTTGAGCATCTTGCTTGGTATAGGTTTCTTTGTTCTTTTTGGTGCCAGTTACGGCGTGGATATGTTGATTGAGATACCCCGCTCTAATTCCGCCGATGCGCCAAGCCAATTTGGGGTCGGATTCGCGAGGGGAGAAGTCGTCTTTGGGCTTAATTTCGACTAGAGCACCGCTTAAACCTTGAGTTGGGGGTAAGTGCGATCTAATTCGATCGATCCTCTCTGTCAGGGCATTAACCCGCCGTTGCTGAAAGCTTTTGCCTTTAACTGAATCGAATTTGAGATCGAGTTTTTGGGTCAAATCGCCAACATGCTGAGTCAAAATCCACACAGAACCTAATTCCCCTGTATATAATCTGCGTTCCCACTGGCTCCCAATTGCAGACTCGATCTTACTTTCACCTATAGCTGATAAAGATAGTAATTGACAAATGCGATCGATTAGCGCATCGCGACATTGTGCTGTTTCCCAAGCAATTAAAATTGAATCGATTGAATCTCGATTCTTATTAAATACCGCAGGAGCAGCAGTATTTGGACGAAGCATGAGAATTTTGGCATCATTAGCATCTTTAGGCGTAGAATCGGTTTTCGATTTAACTGGAGCAGGCGGCCAAAATGTTGGAATTTTGCCAGGAACGCGGATACCTCGCCCGACTCGTTGGAGCGGTAGACGTGCTTGAATCGATCGATCTAAACTGGCTAAATCTAGAGGACTAACCCCTTTTCCCCAAGCAGCTTCGCCATGATATTGGGAATTATAAGCAACGCCAATTTGCAACTCGATCGGGGTTTCACCGAATCTCGACCAATGATAATTGGGCTGTGAAATTAGAGCGTTTGGATCTGGAAGTTGACAGTCGTTAGTCAAAAATAAGTTGTCAATTGGCTTGGGATATTTCAACCCTTCGCCGACTGACTGAAGTTGTAAATAATTAAAGGAAAATGGTTGATAACTCCCATCTAACCACCGTCTGCGATCGCCAATTAAAATAGACATTTTACGACCGCGTGGAGGAGTCAAAGATTCGGTCATCCAAATCCTAGTTGAAAGTTGTTGATAGATGAGAGGTTTTGTTCGCCAAGGTACGGTTTGCAGTTTGAAATTAATTACCAAAGAAATATAAGCTATGGTTACTTTTTCATTTCGATCGATCGATTCGACTTGGTATGGCGGCCAAGACATTAGCTCGGATTGACTAGAATGAAATACAGGGTAAAATGTCAGTTCTCTTTCTATATTTCCATCCCAAATAACTATCGGTTGTTCTAGAAATTTAATGGTTAGATAATGAGGGATAACTGAATAATGGAAGTCAGGATATTTTTCTGATTGGTGGTGTGAATCAAACTTAAACGGTAGATCGTTCCAATGCCAAGCATTATTGTCGAGTCGTTCTAGACAAGATATAACTGTTGAATCACCTAAAGATGGACTAAATTCTTCCATTAGCCAATCTTTGATAAAGTCTGGTAAATAGGTAAGATCGACTTTCTCAATAGCCACTAACCAATCAGTTCCATACTTTCCCCAAGCAGTAGGGATAAATTTAATTATGCCTGGAAAACATCCAAATAATATTTTCTCTAACGAGAAAACTGGAATAGATGGATATTTGGATTTCCCTGTTTTTACTCGTTGTTGAGCTAGAAATTGAGCTACCTGTTGCCATTGCACAGGTA
>JANOPX010000080.1:0-4598 GCA_031422115.1 Chamaesiphon sp. VAR_4_metabat_408
CATTCACCCGTCAAATCGATGATGTTCCAGAATTTCTAATCATCGATAACCGCCCTGTCTTGCTGCCGATTCCGCGCAAGTATCACTCTAATGTCGAAATTAGTAGAACTATCTGGAGTGTGGACGGTAATTCTGTAACGATATTTTTAACGGACACGACTTTTGGGAGCGATTGGTATGAGATTGGTTTTTTAGCTGTCTGCGATAAGGTCGTAGGAGAAGACTTTTGGCTGGCGATTATTTATCACGAACGATTTGTCATTGAACCCGATCGGGTTTTTGAAGTGTGCTAATCAAACTGCGGGGAGTCTCGATTACCACTGCTATGCGACGGTATGCGATCGAAATATCACCGATCTAGCTGCAATCGCTAATTTTTCGTACAAAGCATTTAAGTACTAGTATACTAATATGGATCTGTCAGTGAAATATTTTGATTGCTAGGTTAGACAAATAGGAGTAAAGATCGATGCCCTACCAGAATTTTACGCTCGAAACTGTCGCTCGACAGTTTGAATTGAAGCTTGTGAATCTTCCATTCTGCGAATCTTTGCCGAGTGCAGATCCCCAACCAGAATTTCTGACGATATTTAAACAGTGGTTTCGATTGGCGGAAACAGCCCTATCTGCTAAGGCTAAATCCGAACTTTTGGTTATTCCGATTTTGGCTGAGGTGGTGCAATTAACTCAAAAGCGAGTTCAGCTATTTTCTGGTGAAGAGTTGAATGTAGATACAGATCGTGGTCTAGATGGAGTTGTCGATTTCTTGCTGAGTAAATCGACAACCCCGTATCTAATCGAAGCTCCGATCGTGATGTTGGTAGAAGCTGACAAGGAAGGATTAGATCTAGGCTGGGGGGAGTGTGTCGCCGAGATGATTGCTGCTCAAAAGTTCAATACTAGTAAAGGTAACGAAATCTCTGTTATGTATGGCAGTGTAACTAATGGTAGATTATGGCAGTTCCTCAAGCTCGAAGGTAAAAATGTAACCATAGATTCTCATCAATATTATGTCACTCCAGTCGAGCGGATTTTAGGTATTCTGAAGTGGATGGCGGATGAATCGGGCTAACTAATCGTTCGTGGTAGCAGAGCGTTTGCCCGTGCCTACGGCAGGTGTGAGCGTCAAATGCAATAGCGTCTGCTTGCGGAATCGATGATTTGCTCTAATAAGATAATTATTGATTCATAAAAATTAAATCTGATGTGCATGAATCCTCTCACCCATACAAATTTTTGACATAATCGAATATGGACGATCTCAATGATTCGAGCAAAAATATTTATGGCTTATCGCGATTTTACACTTAGTCGAGTCAAACAACAATTCGGATTAAAGATAGTCACAGATGTGTTTTTCACCGATCCACCCAAATTATTTCCTCGTGAACGACTCACAAATCTGCTAAATGAATCAGTTCCTTTTGTTGGAGGTTTAGGTAATGAAAAGGTACGTTTGGAGTTAATTGTTGCACCACTGTTATTTGAGTTTCGAGAACTCTTAGCTCGTCAAATTGGTCTGTTTTCAGGTGCAGATTTCAGTGTCGATGTAGAGTTAGGATTGAGTGGAGACTGTGATTTTTTGCTCACTCGCTCGAACTCAGAATTAATTATTGAAGATCCAGGCGTTGTGGTCATTCAGGCTGAAAAGGGCGATTTTAATGCTAGCGGGGGTCAATGTGCGGCTCAGATGGTTGCTGCCCAGAAGTTTAACGTAGCAGATGAACGAGAAATATCGACGATTTATGGTAGCGTCACGACGGGAACTCAGTGGCAGTTTCTCAAGCTGACTGGACAGAATTTGACGATCGATATTACCGAATATACACTCAAGCCCATCGATCGAATTTTGGGTGTTTTGAAATGGATGATAAATGGTGGCGAATAAACCATGTGAGATTAGGTGTGAAAGCTTTGCTGAACAATCGTCTTGCAAAATAGGGTTAATGGGATACATAATCTATCGAAACAGCGAAATGTGGGCTAAATAATCACACAAAAGAATCCCCGCAGCACAGCTACGGAGATTCCTCTAAGATTAACCAATCATAAACATCACGAAGCTTTGCTCTTCATCTTTTTGAGATTACTCCCAACTTTGTTGATATTTTCGACAAGATCGCAGGGTTTGGCAATATAGTTTGATGGTAAGTAGCAAGCAAAAGCCATGTCAATTGCTTCAATAGGATTACAGGCCATCGCATTATTCAAGAAATTGGCAGCTATCTGACTAATTGATGAATAATTAACAAGTACAGCAACTTCAAAGTAATCTCGAATCAACGCAGATTTGGGGAGATTGTTCGATTTTTTAATATCTCTCGATCTCAAATTTTGCAATCCCAAGTTTATGTGGTCGTGGGCTTCTTTGAAGGATGTCTGTCCGTCCTTAGATCCATAGATTTTCTGTTTGTGCTGCCAGTGAGCTATTGCACTGACGAGTTTTTTGCGCTTTACATCTTTCAAATCCACCCTGACTGCAAAACGCTGATTGTACTCTTGCTCAGTTCGCTTAATGCCAAAAGCGATGTCTGCTCGACGTTCGATTGATTCAATTGCACACGCACCTAGCAATCGACTCGCAACAGCATTTTGAGCTATGGATTCCTTAACCCAGTAGGCTGCCGCCAATTCGATTGGGATTGCAGCTATTTTGGAATTATTTCCCAAAACACTTATTTTCTCGGAGCGAAACTCCTTGTACCGCAATGCTTCTGGGGAATTAGACTTTCTGAAATCACGGAACGAAATTTCACCTTTTCCGACTGCTTCAGCTACCTGAGTCTGGCTCAATCGGTACTGTCTATCTGGCATTTTGAATACCTCTAAGGAGATATCCCCTAGAAGAATAGTATCTCTTTCTGCCTTGACCGCTTTTTGAGACTTTTTACTAGAATCTTTTGGATTAGTCATAAGTACCTCCATACTCTTGTTTGATTTCTATGGTTCGTTCAATTGCAGACAAGTCAGCTAAGACTTTCTTATGTTCTTCTTGAAGACTGATTATTGTCTCATGGATATTCATCTCTTTTTGCTTAACAAGCTTTACTAGCTCATGCAAATCATCAAGATCGGAGTTTTCACTAGTGACCTCTTTTGGCAAGTAGTAATAATTGGGTCTTCGACCTGTTCCACGGGCAAAACTCAATTTCCCCATAGAAACCAACTGACCTAATCGATGACGGATCGGCGACTCCTTAATATTGGAAGCATCAACAACATCTTGGATCGTGATTTCACTATTGGACTTAAAAAGTTCCAGTGCTATGGATAAGATGCGTTCGCGAAGCGCATCGTCTTGTTCGATGCTGGGATCATCTTGCTCGTTGTCGCCATAGCTTGTTTCGCCTGTGTCGTCTTCTTGATGAATGAGATCATTTTGAGATGACGACGCATAGACTTGCATATCGGGAGGATCGGTTAGATGATTGAGATACACAAATAAAATTGACTCCTTAATAAAAGGTGGTTGGTTGATGAATCGCAAATGGCACGACATGCGCCAAGTGCGACTCATATTTAATATCCGAGGAAAAGCTTTATTGAGTTAAATCGCCGCCAAGCTGAACCAACTCAATAAAGCGAAGCCGAGGTACAGATGGGGCAATTACTTGTCCAAGTTTTCACGGCTACATACGCTATTGTAGTCTAATTTTTAGTTCGCTACTAAATTTATTTAGAATATTGAGAAGAAAAGCTTTAATTTTAATCTCAATATTCGATCGAATCAGATTTAACTGTGGCGAGAGCAAGTAGCCGATCGAACAAAGGATCGCTGAAGGCTAGTAGGCGGAGAGAAGAAGATCTCTCTTCAAATACTTCGGGGTGAAAAGTAATTAAATAGGGCTTATTTTGAAAAATAAGTTGCCAACAGCGATCGCCTTGGGAGATGAATTCAACTCCTTGGGATTTGAGCGTTACGGAAGAAGTGAATAGAGCCTCAATACGATCGTTAGTTAGAGTTGTAGGGGCAAAAGGGCGGCTAGTTTCGGCTAAATCGGCTCGGACATCAGCTTCGAGCATTTCGTCGAGTGCTGGGCGAAGTGGCGGGGTGTCGAGGATCTGTTCAAACTCGGACAGTAGTACATCTTCTTCTTCAGGATCGGCACTCATGACGGCGCGTTCTATGAAGGTGGGGACTTGGGCGAGAATTGGTTGGAGGTTTCCCACGACGGTTGCAAAGGCATCGATGCGTTCGCGGAGACGGCGGTAGACTTTGGCTTCAACGGTGCCATCGTAGTAGAAATTGTGGATGCGGACGGTAGGATAACGCTGTCCGATCCGATCGATCCGCCCAATCCGTTGTTCTACCCGCATGGGATTCCAGGGGAGATCGTAGTTAATTAAGACACCACAAGTTTGGAGGTTTAAGCCTTCACTGGCAGATTCTGTGCAGAGGAGAATATCAATTTTGCCATCGCGAAATAGACTTTTGATCTTCTCTTTAGGGACGATTTTCCATTGACTATCCTGATAAAGTTCTCCCCCTCGCCCAGAATAACAGGCTACTCCCGTCGTGCCAAAGCTGGCTTGGAGGAAGTCTCGGAGATAGTCCATTGTGTCTGTGTATTGAGTAAACACGATCGCACTATCTCGCG
>JANOPX010000081.1:0-22107 GCA_031422115.1 Chamaesiphon sp. VAR_4_metabat_408
ATAAGTGCGTCCCCATCTGGTGAATCGCCATTTGGGAGAATTGCAGTGCGATCGCGCAGGACAATTCGTTGTAGAATGTTATAATATTAAGCTTGCAGTAGTTGCGCCAATTGGCATGAAAGTCAGAGCATCTGTTAAAAAGATTTGTGAAAAGTGTCGCGTCATTCGTCGGCGCGGTCGGGTCATGGTCATTTGTGCCAACCCGAAACATAAACAACGTCAAGGTTAGATGACTAGTCCAAGTTGCTAGTTAGTCATCAATACCCAAATTCGAGTCCAACGGCGACTAGATGAAAAATATTGGTGCGGCGAGTTGCGACAGTCCACACCTAGACCTTTTCAGTCTAGATCGTCAGATCGGTGAGTAAAGTATAGTGGAGAAATAAGTGTGGCACGCATAGCAGGTGTAGACCTCCCTCGCGACAAGCGAGTGGAAATCGGTCTGACATACATCTATGGTATCGGGTTGACCCGCGCCAAAGAAGTATTAGCAAAAACGGGTGTAAACCCCGATATCCGAGTTAAGGATTTGTCCGATGCTGATGTTACTCTTTTGCGCGAGCGCGTAGAAGGAGACTATCAGATCGAAGGCGACCTTCGCCGTTGGGAATCGATGAACATCAAGCGATTGATCGACATCGGTTCTTACCGTGGACGCAGACACCGGATGGGTTTACCCGTCAGAGGTCAACGGACGCGCACCAATGCACGGACACGTCGTGGTCGTCGCGCAACCGTCGCTGGGAAGAAAAAAGCTCCTGGCAAGAAATAACATGGTTCGATGGTTGTGGCAAACCAAACATCATCAATTGGCGACAAGTAGCTCTCTTTGTGTTGACTACCTACAGACAAAATTTGGTATTCATGAGCATGAATGCTACTCTTCGTCAATTGGTTCGTCTGGAAAGAGCCACAACTAACAAAATCGAACTAGACCGCAGACAGATTAGATCACCTCATTCATACCGTCCAAACATAGACCGACATGGCTCGACAACCTAGTAAAAAGACTGGCCCTAAGAAGCAGAAGCGCAACGTGCCTAGCGGTGTAGCTTATATCCAGTCCACATTCAATAATACGATCGTCACCGTCGCCGACACCAATGGCGATGTCATCTCCTGGGCATCTAGCGGTTCTAGCGGCTTTAAAGGAGCGAAAAAAGGTACTCCCTTCGCAGCTCAGACAGCAGCAGAAAGTGCTGGGAAACGGGCTATGGATCAAGGGATGCGCCAAATCGAAGTAATGGTGAGCGGCCCAGGTGCGGGACGGGAAACCGCGATTCGCGCTCTTCAGGGTGCAGGATTAGAAATTACCCTGATTCGCGACGTGACCCCGATTCCTCACAACGGCTGCCGTCCCCCCAAACGACGCAGAGTCTAGGTTTGAGTCGGAATCGAATCTTCACAAACCAATTTAGTTGGGTTTTGGCGATTTTCAGCAGCAGATTAATTGCCTTACAGCTTTAATCAAAAAACAATTTTCAAGTACAAACTGGGTAGGGAGGGTACTCTGTGGCGCAGTTTCAGATCGAATGTGTAGAGTCTAAGACTGAATCAAATCAAAGTCAATATAGTAAATTTGTCCTAGAACCGCTCGATCGGGGTCAGGGCACAACAGTCGGTAACGCACTACGGCGAGTACTGCTATCCAACTTAGAAGGGACAGCAATTACAGCGGTACGAGTAGCCGGATTGATCAGAGACGAAAAAACAGGCGTAAAACCTGGAGCCGTCAACCATGAGTTTGCTACACTCGTCGGCGTTCGTCAGGATGTATTAGAACTCCTGCTGAACATGAAAGAGGTCAAACTCAAAAGTTACACGTCCCAACCCCAAATCGGGAGATTGAACGTCACGGGGCCATGTGAAGTCACAACTGCTGACTTTGAACTACCTTCCGAGGTAGAAGCCGTAGATCTCGGTCAATATGTTGCCACCATTGCCGACGGCGGCAAATTGGAAATGGAATTTCGGATCGAACGCGGCAAAGGTTATCGCTCTGTCGATAAATTCCGCGAACAAGGATTAGCACTGGATTTCCTCCAAATCGATGCTGTATATATGCCCGTTACAAAGGTAAATTACACCGTTGAGGATGTGCGAGTCGATGGCGCAGTCGAAAAAGATCGACTGATCCTTGAAATCTGGACTAATGGTAGTCTGACACCCCAAGAAGCCTTGAGCGAATCTGCCAAAATTTTGACAGATCTCCTCAATCCCCTCAAGGATATCAGTCTCGAATCTTTCAAAGAAGATTATCCAGACGAAGAAGATCCATCCAACCAAATTCCGATCGAAGAATTGAATCTCTCCGTCAGAGCATACAACTGCTTGAAACGAGCGCAAATCAATTCTGTCTCTGACTTAATGGGTTACACCCAGGAAGATCTCTTGGAAATCAAGAACTTCGGCCTCAAATCAGCAGAAGAAGTGATCGAAGCCTTGGAAAAGCGACTGGGAATCAAGCTGGCTCATGACAAAGCAGTGAAAGTCTGATTTTGTCATCAATAACATCTCAAAATTCTAGTTTTGGATGTTGCTAACTTGATTCCCCCTGTAATTGTCTAGACCGTCAATTGTCCACATTAAGCTAAGGAGAAAAAACAATGCGTCACCGCTGCCGCGTGCCCAAACTGGGCAAGCCAGCCGATCAACGGAAAGCACTATTACGTGCTTTGACTACCGAGTTAGTCCGTCACGGTCGTATTACTACAACTTTGATCCGCGCGAAAGCTATGCGATCGGAAGTTGAGAAAATGGTCACTTTGGCTAAATCTGGTACCCTAGCTGCCCGCAGACAGGCTCTAGGTTATATCTATGACAAAGACCTCGTTCATGCCTTGTTCGAGCAAGCACCAGAACGTTACGGTTCCCGCCCAGGTGGTTACACTCGCATCGTACGGACTGTACCCCGTCGCGGCGACAATGCAGAAATGGCAATTATCGAAATGATGTAAGACTTACTAGGGATTAACTGTTTTTTGTGACTCAATGGCGACTCATAACCCCAAACTCATAACTAACAGTCCGCCCCAGCGAGTCGCTCTAGTCATCCAGTATGCAGGTACCCACCTCTACGGTTGGCAAAAGCAAGTTACAGATCGCACAGTGCAATCTGAGATCGAAAATGCGATCGCCAAAACCCTCGGTCGAGCCGTCCCCATCTATGGTGCGGGGCGTACTGACAGTGGAGTTCATGCCGCCGCTCAAGTCGCTCATTTTGACAACCCTAGTGTGATTCCAGCGAGTAGCTGGGCATCGGTACTCAATTCACGGTTGCCAGATGATATCGTCATCCGTGCTTCCGCCGCAGTATCTGATGATTGGCACGCGCGGTTTTCGGCCATCTATCGACGGTATCGGTATACAGTGTACACAGCAGCGCATCCGAATTTATTCGTTCGCCCTTACTGTTGGCACTATTATCACGAACCGCTTTTAATCGATAAGATCCAAGCAGCCGTAGCACCTCTACTCGGTACTCATCATCTAGCTGCCTTTCATCGAACTGATTCCGGTAGATCTCAATCCTGGGTAAACGTTCAGGATGTGAGCTGTACACAGAATGGTGATTTTGTCCAGATCGAAATTCAAGCCAATGGATTTCTATATGGAATGGTGAGACTACTCGTCGGATTGCTAGTTAGAGTCGGTAACGGCGATTTATCAGTTGCTGAATTTACTCATATCTGGCAAACCGAACAACGCGATCGAGTCAAACATTCAGCTCCAGCTAAAGGTTTGTGCCTCCTCCGCGTTGGCTATAAGGATTTCCCCTTCCCCGAATCCGTCTGGTACGACACCCAACCCCAATTTTTATTACCAACAGAGTTGGAGAGCGGCAAACTACAACATTTATAGATGTTGGGTTCCGCAAGGCTCAACCCAACCCACAATCTCATATAAGACAATGGAAAAAACACTTCTACCCGCAGTCGATAGTATCGAAGCAAAATGGTACGTCGTTGATGCTGCTGGGCAACGACTCGGAAGACTAGCTAGTCAAGTTGCAATGGTATTGCGTGGCAAAAACAAACCCACCTTCACCCCGCACATGGACACCGGAGATTTTGTCATCATCATCAATGCTGAGAAAATCCTCGTCACAGGCAAAAAAAGCTCCCAGAAAATCTACAGACGGCACTCTGGTCGTCCTGGTGGGATGAAAACCGAAACTTTTGCAAAATTGCAAGTACGGATTCCCGAACGGATTATCGAACAAGCAGTCAAAGGTATGCTACCCAAGAACTCAATGGGCAGACACCTATTCACCAAGATGAATGTTTACGCAGGTAAAGAGCATCCTCATGCAGCTCAAAAACCTGAAGTATTAGTCATCAACACTATCCCAGGAGCTAAATAATTATGGCAGAAGCAACCCAACAAAAAGCGGTATATTGGGGTACAGGTCGTCGGAAATCCGCGATCGCGCGAGTTCGTCTCGTCCCTGGTACTGGTAATCTAGTCGTCAACGGTAGAGCTGGTGATGACTATTTCAATTTCCAAAGTGGCTATATCTCCGCCGCCAAATCCCCCCTCGAAACCCTCGGCTTGGAAAATGACTATGATATCCTCGTTAACGCCCACGGCGGTGGTTTAACCGGACAATCAGACGCTGTTAAACTAGGTGTAGCTCGCGCACTGTGCGAACTAGATCCAAATAACCGCAAGCCGCTCAAAGTAGAAGGCTACCTCACTCGCGACCCTCGTTGTGTAGAGCGGAAGAAGTACGGTTTACACAAAGCCCGCAAAGCTCCTCAATACTCGAAACGTTAAATTTGGCGATGCAGGGCGGGTTTTCGACTATATTTTTAGGACGAACGCCATCAATTGCACCCGTCCCTTCAGTTAAAATAATCATCGATAGTTAAAATAATTAGTAAATTAAAGTCATGGCAAAAGCTGATATTCATCCTAAATGGTACCCAGATGCCAAAGTTTATTGCAACGGTGAAGTTGTGATGACTGTTGGTTCTACCCAACCAGAACTACGTGTAGATGTATGGTCTGGCAATCATCCCTTTTATACTGGGACGCAAAAAATCATCGATACCGAAGGTCGGGTCGATCGCTTCCTCAAAAAATATGGGATGCTCGATACTACTGCTCCTGCGCCTGAAGCCGCTCCTGCTGAAGATAAAAAATAGCTTAAATAATCTGAAAAACCTAGAGGTGCGAAAAAATTAATTTCGTGTCTCTAGGTTTTTTGGTTATTTAAAAGACTGTGAATAGTTATTCGTTAACCTACAGCCAAGGCGGTTATGACACAGCGACTGAAGTCGCCGCTAGTGATGCAAAGTCCGCCTGTCTTGAAAAGGTGCTTTACTTGGGGAGACCCCAAGACCGCACTTTTCGCTACGCGGACTCAGATCTAGAGTGTCCCGATATGGCGACTGCTATAAATCAGGGTCTAGCAACTCCCAACTAAAATCTAAACTGGAGTGAATGTGAAATCTAAGCTAGCACACCAGCCATCCATACGATGGGGAGTTTGAGGGGGTGCGTCCTCGCCCCTCAACGGGGGGTCTGGGGGTCGGAACCCCCAGATCCGGGTTCTAGACAGCACAAGAATCTTCACGGATCGCAAACGCGATTCTCCAGAAGAGAGGCTCCGCCAACGATAAAAACTTTCTAATTAATCCAAACTCAAGCCAGCCAGTTAAGTGGCGGTTAAAACCGCAGCTACATAAACAAAGTCCCCCTACGCGGACTAATTGAAGCAGTTCAGTATCAGTCATTTTTTATTTAAAATCCAAAATCCAAAATCCATCATGGCAGAATCATACCTACTAGACAAACTAAGATCCGTCGAACAAACATTTCACGAGCTTACCCGCAAATTGGGAGATCCCGATATTGCCAGAGATCCAGGTGAAATGCAAAGGATCGGCAAAGCTCGCGCCGCACTTGAAGAAGTAGTAGAAACATTCGATCGCTGGAAACAAGCCCAATCCGACATCGTTGGAGCCAGAGAAATTGTCAAAGAATCGGGAAACGATCTCGAACTCCAAGCAATGGCATCTCAAGAAGCACAAGAACTAGAACAAGAATGCGACGAACTCGAACGCAAACTTAAAGTCCTACTTCTACCAAAAGATCCAAATGATGAGAAAAACATCATGTTGGAAATTCGCGCGGGTACTGGTGGCGACGAGGCGGGGATTTGGGCGGGTGACTTGATGCGGATGTATACTCGCTATGCTGAAAGTCAGAAGTGGAAAGTCAAACTAGTCAGTGAATCCCTCGCTGAGATGGGCGGCTTTAAAGAAATTGTCTTGGAAGTTCAAGGCGAGCAGGTATATAGCCAACTCAAATTTGAGTCGGGTGTACATCGAGTACAGCGGGTACCATTAACCGAGTCTGGCGGGCGGGTACATACTTCTACCGCTACTGTGGCAATTATGCCCGAAGTCGATGAAGTAGAGATCGTTATCGATCCCAAGGATATCGAGATGAGTACGGCTCGCTCTGGTGGTGCGGGTGGGCAAAACGTCAACAAGGTAGAAACCGCCGCCGATTTATTCCACAAGCCGACAGGGATTCGGATCTTTTGTACTGAGGAACGATCGCAGTTACAGAACAAAATTCGAGCGATGCAGCTCTTGCGGGCGAAGTTGTATGAGTTGAAACTGCGAGAACAACAGGATGAAGTTAGTTCGATGCGGAAATCTCAAGTCGGTACTGGTTCTCGATCGGAAAAAATCCGTACCTACAACTATAAAGACAACCGCGCCACCGATCATCGTCTAGGGCACAATTTTGGGCTTGAGAAGGTGCTACAAGGGGATCTAGAAGATGTCATTCAAAGTTGTATCTCCCAGGATCAACAAGAGCGATTGGCTGAGTTAGCTGCTTCTACAGGTGCTGTTTAACTAGGGTTAAGAATATTTGCTCCGCTTATCACCCGCCCGCGACTGAAGTGCGGGCTACTAGTTTAAGTCCACTAAAGTGGACTGCCAGATTCTTTAGTCCACTTTAGTGGACTTTCCTAGTTAGCCTGGGGATTCATCCCCAGGTGGTGCCCAAACGAAGCTAATAATCTTTGAGTGAAATCCCGATTCCGTTTCCCTAGCCTCTCGGATTCAGTAATGCCAAAATGTCAATCTCAACGCTCATTCCACTTGAGATAATATCCGATCCAGTGTCTTTGGTAAACTGCTACTGTTGTCACCGATCGGCGGTTTTGGTGTCATTCGAGTAGTATCTATTAACCCAGAATTACTTTCTCTCAAGTCGAATTGATGTAACCCCTCGACAGCACTTTTGACAAAAGAGTCTAAATATGATACCTCAATCGCTAGTTCGGGCAACTGCTGGAGCAATTCGACGATCGCAGGTAAAGCGACAAGATCTGTACTACTAAGCCGATCGAGACACTCCAAGCGTCCACAGAGACTGCGTAAAAAGATGCCGAGTACATTTAGATGAATTTTGACTGACAAGCCTTGGGCGGCAAATAAGCGGGGATTGACACCACATTTAAGTACTTGCAACAACCGCTTGGGGGGAATCCTCGACATTAGGGATGTAGCGATCGATTTGATGCCCCTCGCCTGTAATGCTTTGAGCTGGGATTCTGGAAAATTGGGATCCTGAGCTAGTCGAGTAATTAGGGCTACTTGTCGATCGAGTTCGTTGATGTCAAATTCAGATATCTTGGTAATTACCATCGTCCCCGATCTGTCGTACGATCGATCGGCATCTTCGATCGCATTAATGAGGGGATTAACTTCAGTCCCCAAACTAGGATCGAATTGTCCATGAAATAACGGCTCATCATATCCCACTTGTAAGCCATTAAAGTAGATCGGGACTTTCTTCCCCGATGTCACAATCTTGTATAGAGGTAATTCTAACAGATCGATCGGCCAACCCAGATCCCGCACGATCAGTAATTTCAACTCTTGAGGTACAGCCTTCACCAATCCATTCAAGAGGAGATAATTTGCCTCACTCACATTTTGGGGGAGCAAATCGATATCTGGTTTGTGGAGATTTACCAAACCAGCTTCAATACCTCGATCGATCTTTGTCTCGATCAAACTATTATCCAGAATATGTGTAAAACGTACCGCCGCATAAGTAGTCTTACCTGCTAGTGCAGCTTTTGCAAATAACCACTCACAGATTTTTTTAGAACCTGCATAAACATCTGCGGTATAGTAGCGAGAAGCCTTCCCTGTGGATGAGAAAATACATTTCTCAACTCGATACAGATCGCAACAATCAATGACATTACTAGTACCAATGAGATTAGTAGTAATAGTTTCCCTAATCTCCACTTCCGCCAAACCTGGAGAACGCTGTGCTGCAAGATGAAATACGATCTGGGGACGAACTGGATCGAATATCTGCTCTAGCGCACTTCGATCTCGAATATCGACAGTTTGGTAAGTTAGTTGTGTTGCTTCAACCAACTGTGACTTATCTGTCTGAGCTTTATCTATTGAAACAATTTTTTTTGCCCCAAGATCGACTAAAGAAGTTAATAAAGCTTGCCCGACACAACCTTCACCACCAGTCACTAAAATAATTTTATCGGCAACCTGCGCTCGAACTAGATCTTCATAGAGATGAATTCGCCGTTGAGCTGCTTCTGTAAAGGGGTTTTCTCTCAGTCTACCTTCACTCTGATAGACTCGAACTAGATCGTTAGTTAGTTCTGTCAATTTAGTTAGGACTTCTATCGATTGCGGCACAGGCGCGTAAGCAGGCACTAATCGTTGAATAGCACCAATAATCTGTGTTTTCTGTGCGTAGGTCATATCTGATTCAATGTGTGGTGTTGACCGATCGGGAAACTCCACAGAAAACTTGACTGCTGCATTGAATTTCCCTGCTTAATAAGCAAGCATTAAATCTGCGAATCTCTTCGATCGTCTTTAGTTCGCTTGTACTTTTAGCATAGATAAAAGCCTATTATTTGCATCAGCGAAGATAGTCGCTTTTGTCAAAAATTTAGCTAGGGTTTAGCCGATCTACTTCTTACGAGAATGTGTAAGCTGAAGATATCTAGATTTAGATATTCCACCCAAATCCGTTTGCTAGTCAAATAGCCTAGCACTTTATATAATACATGAATTTATGGCGGCATTTTGCCCGCAAAATGTATCATTTCCGCTAGTTTTATTCAGCATTTATACTGAATAAAATTAAAACCGCTAAAAGAGTAGAAGTAGGTTTTTTTAGATATTCAGCGAATTTTAGTTGGGGACTAAATAGTGATTTTAATCATCACAAATTGATAAATTTAAGTAACAAAAAAATACTTCGATAGTTACATATCGAAGCAGATTAAATAATATTTAAGATTGCGGTCAAAACCGATACAAAATGCTAAATTCAGAAGGCTTTAGATTTAGCAATTTAGCTGTAAGTTGCAATCCATTTTTCCAGGATGGGGTTGACTAGTTCGGGAGCCTCATCTTGAGGGCAATGTCCGACGGCGGGCAACTCAAAAAATTCTCTAACGGTAGATACATCCATTAATGCACGGCCTAAATCGATCGGTTCCCAAGGATCCGCAGCACCCCAAATCGCGATCGCTTCACAAGTTAATTGAGGTAATAAATCTTCAGCTAATGGCCCCCATGAATAACTTGTAAAGGTCAAGAAGACATCAGCCGCCCCCGGATCTGCCGCTGGAGCCATCAAGATATCGATTAGTTCGTCGGTAACTGCTTCGGGTTGATGATAGGCTTGGAGGAGGATTTTACGGACGACATTGGGCTGGGCGAGTTGACGAAAAAAGAATCCACCGATCGCTTTGACACCTAATACTGACTGGAGGATTGGCGTACCCATTTGACGGTACCAGGGTAATGTGGCACGTTTGCGATCGTGGAGCAATCGGAGCGAACAATTGAGTAATGCTACACCCTTAATTAATTCTGGATGGGTTACGGCTGCTTGGAGTGCGACAATACAACCGATCGAATTACCCACCAATAATGTCGGACTCCCGATGACATCTCGACAGAAATCTGCCACCAAGTCCCCCCAAGTCTCAAAGGTATAGTCAATTCCCTCGCCTGGAGTAGGTTTTGCCGAGCCGCCAAAGCCAATCAGATCGATCGCATAACACCGAGAATTCGTAGCAAGTACTGAAATATTCTTGCGCCAATGTCCCAGTGATGCACCAAAACCGTGGATCAATAATACAGGTACGCCACTTTCACCTTCCTGTCGGTAATTAATTTTATGTCCGCGCCACATCCAGTTTGAATCGATGATTGGAGTAGCAAGGGAGGTCATGGGATTTTGGATTTTGCGGATGTGCGAACTGATCGGGTTCCCACGGCTCGGGTGACCCGATCCGACGACAGTGGAGCACACCAAGCGGGATTTTGGATTGTCATATGGTATGTTATGCGGTAGCCATAACGCACCGTTTTAGCTGCGACAATCGTTTGCTATTCTAACGCGATCGACATCATCCTTTCATAGATTGGGTACAATTTATTGATGTAACCTAGCACCTCTCGATTCCCTTGTAGATATGTCCCCAACCGTTAGTTTAATTCGCGCTACATCTTACGCCACCGAAGAACTTCGTGCATCGGTAGAAGCAGTACTCGCCCCATTAGGTGGAATGAGTGCCTTTGTCAAACCAGGCGATAGGGTTTTACTCAAGCCTAACCTATTAACAGGTGGTCGTCCCACCAAAGAATGCGTCACTCGCCCAGAATTAGTGAGGTGTGTCGCCGAACTCGTCATCGCTGCTGGCGGGAAGCCTTTTTTCGGCGATAGCCCAGCCTTTGGGAGTGCGATGGGTGTCGCCAAATCCAACGGTTACTTACCAATGATGGAAGAGTTAAATCTACCCCTAGTCGAATTTCATGGCAAACGCTATGAGACAGCTAGTGAAGAGTTTAACCACTTACTGCTCAGTAAGGAAGCGATCGAAGCCGACGTTATCATCAACTTACCCAAAGTCAAATCCCACATCCAGCTCACCATGACGTTGGGAGTCAAAAATCTATTTGGTTGCGTACCTGGGAAGATGAAAGCCTGGTGGCATATGGAAGCAGGCAAGAGTGCCGAAAGATTTGGCGAGATGCTGGTAGAGACAGCCCGCGCTATCGCCCCAAATTTGACCATTATCGACGGCATCATCGGACATGAAGGAAATGGCCCGATGAATGGCGAACCCCGCAAATTGGGCGTGCTAGGTGCCGCTGCGGACGTATTTGCGCTAGATGTAGCGATGTTAGAAGTTTTGAATGTTGATGCGGATTTGGTGCCAACTGCGGCGGCGGCGAAAAGATTGGGATTGGCTCCTGAGTTGGAATCGATCGAGTTTCCCTTATTGCGCCCAGTAGATTTAGTCTGTACTGATTGGAAGTTACCCGAAGCTCTGATGCCGATCGATTTTGCCCTCCCACGGGTAATCAAATCTACCTTCCGCCATCTTTATATTCGCTTCATCAAAGAACCAATGGGAATCTATCAATCTTCTAATAAATAAGGATATGGAGGTAACTCTTGCTCCCTCTTGCTCCCTCCCCTTGGCAAGGGGAGGGCTGGGGTGGGGTCAAGGGACTACGATAAATAAACATCCTCTTAGCTTACAAAATAAGCCCCGCAATCTGCGAGGCTTATCATGTTATTGCGATTGAAACTCTATGCTTTGACAGCAAAGAAGCTCAAGTGATAAGGGAAATTTTTCCAAGGGTGAGTTTGAATTTCCTTGATAACAGTCATCCCTTTCCAAGATAATTCGGGAATACTAACTTCAACTGGAGTTTTGTTGATTCTAGCTTTTTTGATCAGATTTTCGACAGACTTGGCATCTAGAGTTAGTAGAATTGACTTGTCACCGTCGTGTCCGTAGAGATTGACTGGAATATGTCCTTCACGACGTAGTGAATTAGGTTTGGTACCAGCTACCCGTTGCTTACATTCGACCGAGATTTCCATGATATTCTGTAATTATGATTGGTGAATTTTTGAGTGATAGCCGCCGTTATTAAACTGGAGTACCATCAGCGGATAATAAACCTCGTTTTGGCCCATGAATGGGGTCTTCAACGATAATTGTTTGGTCGCGACTCGGCCCTAATGAAACGATCGAAATCGGTACTTCCATTAGATCTGCCAAGAACTTGAGATAGTCCAAAGCTGCGGGGGGCAAATCTTCTAGAGTTCGACATTCTGTTGTAGACTGTTTCCAACCAGGGAAGGTTTGATAAATCGGCTTACAAGCAGCAAAATGACGAGTCGAGCTAGGGAAATCTGTAGTTCGCTTGCCATCGAGTTCGTAGGCAACACACACACTGATTTCATCTAGATCGTCCAAGACATCTAACTTGGTAATCGCCATACAATCCATCCCGTTGATGCGGACAGCATAACGACCGATTACCCCATCGAACCAACCACAGCGACGTTTCCGTCCGGTAGTAGTGCCAACTTCAACACCTCGATCGGCCAGAACATCGCCAATCCCACCAGTTAACTCAGTGGGGAATGGCCCTTCACCGACACGAGTAGTATAAGCCTTGGCAACACCGATTACCCGATCGATTGTAGTTGGGCCGACACCCGTACCGACGCAAGCACCGCCAGCAATTGGGTTTGATGATGTGACATAAGGGTAGGTACCATGATCGAGATCGAGCAATGTCCCTTGAGCACCTTCAAACAAGATATTCCGCCGCCGACGAACGGCATCATATATTTCGAGCGAAGTATCGATCACATGAGGGCGCAGCCTCTCAGCATAGCCCAAATACTCTTCAATTACCTTTTCTGCATTCAGGGGTACTAAATTATACAGCCTTACCAGAATGTCATTTTTTCGCTCGATCGTCCAGGTCATTTGTTCGCGGAATGTTTCCGCATCCATCAAATCCTGGATCCGCACGCCGACTCGATCGGACTTATCCGCATAGGTAGGGCCAATTCCCCGTCCTGTCGTACCGATTTTGTAGCTTCCCTTGATTTCCTCCGATGCCACGTCAATTAGCCGATGGTACGGCATCGTTACGTGAGCAGTCTGAGAAATACGAAGGTTGTGAGTGGGGACATCCAGCGCGATGAGTCGATCGAGTTCTTCGATCAAGACTTTGGGGTCGATGACTGTCCCACAGCCAATAATACATTCAGTTTCGGGATACAAAATCCCCGAAGGAATCAAGTGCAGTTTAAAGGTTTTGCCCTGCACGACTACAGTGTGACCAGCGTTGACACCCCCTTGGTAACGCACGACCACATCTGCCGACTTACTGAGTAAGTCAGTGATTTTTCCTTTTCCTTCATCGCCCCATTGGGCACCAATTACGACTACGTTAGCCAAGGGTTAGTTCGATCTATCTGAATAAAGTTCACACAATCTACTATCCTACCATGACAATGTTATTTTTTCCCTAGTACATTTGTCTGTCTTCGATTCGCGGCTAGCTCCAGATTTCCGCTCAGTTGGATCGTGCGCCAACGAATAACTGATATTACAGATCGATTACCTACGGTAGGCTACGCCAACGATTAAGGTAAAGGACGTTGACGAATTCTATCCCGTTCGACGATCGTAAACCAGCCTTCAATCGGCAATTCCTCAGTCTGAAGCAGATTCAATAATATTGCTGCTGGTTCTTCTGGGGTATGAGGACGAAATCGTAAATAAATTACCCCTTTTGGTGCAGGTAATCGAAAACGATAGATGAGTTCGCCATAATCACGGTCGAACGTCAAAATTATCCGTTGCTCATCCACCGCACGAGCCAACACTTCAGGATCTTCAATTCCTGGTGAGTCTCGCATCTCAAGTATCTGAAGTTAAAATTTTTACTGTAGGTCGAGATCGAATTGAAAAGAGTTTGAGTAACTATCAAACTATCTGACAATTGCACATTCCCAGCCATCATATTTGCCATCATGCTCGATCGCTAGATGAAAAAGTGGTAGCGTGACATTATCGATATTCTCGAAGCTAGGAATATCCATTCTTGAAATACAAACCGAATAGCGATCTCGATCTTCTGCTGAATTTGGTTCACATCGATATTTAATTGTAAAATTGCGTTGAATGATCTCAGCAACAAAAGCATGACAGATGCTCTCATTATTGAAATAAATCCAGTGTTGGATCTCTCTTTGCTCATCCATACGATCGCCATTGTCATCCAAAATTTTACACACCTTACGATTGTTAATCGATTGAAAATCTGTTTGACTTGGATATAAGAATGAATGATAAATAGAACCATCTATATCTTCTCTAATATTGACTACATAACGATAATCAGGGAAGGAAGACATAGCATTATCGACATAATTAAACCATTCTGGTGTGGGTGAGTGGTAGAAGAAAAACTCTTGACAAGAGTTGCTAGTGCATCTGCCAACATATTTACTGCCATTATGAATCAGCTCTCGTTCTAAAGTTTCTTCGATTTCATTGAGTATATTGTATTCATCACGACTTGTCATGCCGTTTTCGTATGGTGAATTCATTTGTAATCGAACGCATCCCATTAAAGGAAGATCGACGTTTGGAATCGAGCCAGCGATTCCAAGATTGACTAAAATCGAAGCACAATTATCATCGATATTGCAAAAATAGAAATTCCAATCATCACTCATCTTTACTTTCCAAACTCAATCGATCTCAATTGTTCCCCATGAAGCCAAAAATAGCACAATAGAGAGATAGCTACTATACTGCTCTCCCTATTTGAATTTTTTATGTCTTATCTCCAACTTAACAGGTAGGAGTTACTTTTGTTGTTGAGATATCTTGAGTCTTAGGTTTTACTACTATCTCCAAATCTTTACCTAGAGCATTCAAATACTTAAATAAACGTTCGATCGAATAACCACGGAAATGACCTCGGAGCAATGATGATACTTTAGGTTGATCGATGCCTAGTAACTCGGCAGATTGGTATTGATTCAAGCCTTTTTCTTTGATTGCCAAGCTAATTTGTCTGACTAATTGAGCTTTTAGCAACATCTCTTCTGGATTTTCAAGTCCCAGATCGGCGAATACATTGCCGCTACTGGAAATCACACTATTCTCGTCAATATCTAAATTAGTTTTGTTGGTTGTCATAGTTATCTCGATGGTGTTCTTGTGCAACTTTTAGCCGCTTTTCGATTAAATTTATATCTTGCTTTGGAGTCGCTATGCCACTTTTAGCCTTACTGCCGTCCCTATTTAAAATTCTATGTCTGTTCTCAAACTCAGTGGTGGCCAGATTCGTCATTGGTTCTATTAATATCCTATTTTGGGATTATCCGAAAATAGGTTTATTGTAATTGGTGTACAAATAGTGCTCAAACGAAAGCACGATGAAATCTATCTTCACCCATGAATATGACATATTCCGTCGCTGTATGATTGCGGCGCGTAAAGAAGCGCAACTAACGCAGGATAATCTTGCTAAATCTCTAAATAAGCCCCAATCTTTTGTCGCTAAGTATGAGAATGGTGAACGACGCTTAGATGTGATTGAATTTTTGTTAGTCAGCCGTGTAATTGGGATAGATCCTTGCGAGATTTTTAGAAAAATAGAGCAACAAATTTCTGAAATATCTCGTGGAGAAGATACATGAATACGCAAGATGTTATCAAACTTGCATCCCACCATTTAGCTGCTTTATCGGGACATACTTTTGATGTTTTAGATGTGTCTAAGCCTGTGACAGCAAATGCAGCAGTAAATTTGGCGAAGGTCATCTCGAAGCTTTCGCCATTGCTCGGCAATCTCATCGAATTTAACACAGTTGAATTCTTGAATAAGCAAGAGGAGTTTGCTTCGTTCGGAATATGGCAAAGGCAAGATCCAGGATTTCCAGACACCATTTTTGTTGGGAAAGTTCAACCGACACCAGGATTGGAAATTAAAGCATGGTTTCCGTTAGCTACAGAGATAACAGCACGATTTAAAGATAGCCAAAATCATTTTCAGTTTGACCAAACTCATGTTGCGATGCTAGCATGGCTACCGGAAAAGATCATTTATGGAAGGCCTCGAATTCTAGATGTGTGTGTTGTGTCTGGTTTGTCAGTTGCGCTAGCCAGAGATACTCACTACCACAACCCACCAGATTATCTTGTCATAGAGCCAGAGGATACAACTCAACGAACGGCTAATCTACAACAGACGAATACTAGCGGTTATAAATTTCAAGGCTCTACTACTGAATTTTCAGAGGCTGAGAAAATAGTTGAATCATGGGGTACTGAATGCAAAAGCTATCAGCCAACTAGAGAATATCAGATTCTTCTGCGTGAATTATTGACACGTTATAAATATAGGCTAGATACCAACTTTGCTAAGATGGATAGAATTAGACATCCAGGGATTGAGGAATTTAAAAAGCGAGTTTACAATACCGAAGTTTCTGGGATGACAGTTATTCAATGGAACAAGCTGCTGGCAAGTAATAAAGAAGAAAAAATCAAAGAAATCTTACGAGATTATTTGGATATTAGAACAGAGAATATTGATACGCTTCTCGGTTAAATCTCTGTACGCCATAGTAAAAATAGTCTCGATCGATCTCACAAGCAAAAGCTTTTCGTTTCAGTCTATTTGCTGCTAGAGAAGCTGTAAATAGTCCCCCAAACGGTTCCCAAATCGTATCATTTTCATCAGTTGAGGCTTCAATAATCTGGCTCATTAGATCTAGCGGTTTTTGATTGAGATGCAATGCTTTTCCTGAAGGAGTTTTAACTCTCTCATCACCCCGTAAAGCTTGACGATCCCAGACATTTGTAAACCCATGTGGGCACTTGAATTTCGATCGCATCTTGCTCCACTCTTGCCTTGTCAAAGATCGATCGCCATCCATTGAAAAGTAGGGCTTACCTTCAGGTTTACCATGCTCATTGGCATAGTGTACCAGTCTCTCAAACATCTCTGGCGGTGGAAAATACCATAAATGTCCTTGGTCAAAATATTTTCTGCTGGCAGCATTTACGACCCCACAAGCATCATTTGCCCGTCGTAATGTTAGTCCAGAACGTTTCCACTCTTCGATTAACCATGCTTTCAATGTCAGATCGTTAACTTTTACCTCTCTGACGTATTGAACGCAAACTTCTGTAACTACAGGAAATCTACGAATTTTTTCGGTGTTAACGTTCCCTGCGATATGACCTTTTCCTTTGTTCCAAGTATTGCAATTGACATATCGCCAGCCGTACTTTTCTAAAATTGGATGTACGACAGCCCAACCAATTTCTGAGTTCCAAAACCAGAGTGTTGTAGATGGCATTGCTGCTTTTGACCATGCCTCGATATGGGGTTGATACCAATTGGGTAAGTCGATATGATCTGAAGTGTCTCCTTCAAAGCCAAGAATACCGTATGCTCCATCGGAAACTATGGCTGTCGGTTGCTCCCAATCGTCATAATGCTGAAGACTATCACCCAGATGCAAGGAGGCATATTCATCACTCCACGCAGAAAAATTTAAGTTGGTATTGAGATTAGTTACTTTGCCGCGACCAACTGTACTGGTAGCTTTGTGTTTTAAGGTGCCAGGGTAACTTTTCTCTAGATTGGGTAGATTCATCGATTCGACTAGTGCGGCTCTAAGAATTAAGTCTCTATTATTTTATCCTATTTTAGGATAATTAGGAAGTCAGAGATACCAAAATTAAGCATAATAATCTCGATCGATCGATAAACTGACCTTGCAAATCGACTAAAATAAGATTTAACAACAGCAGTATTCAGAACAGTGACCGAGCGCAGTCTAGTCTTTTCCAGTCATGCCATTAGGCGAATGTTCGCTCGAAGGATATCTGAAGCTGAAGTCGAAATTGCCATCGACAGAGGCACGATTATTGAATCATATCCAGACGATACTCCGTTTGCTAGTTACCTGGTACTAGATTTCATAGATGCTTGTCCGATTCACGTCGTTTATTCAATTGATGAATCGACAAATATAATTTACGTTATCACTGCTTACAATCCAGATCCAGCAATCTGGGAAAATAACTTTAGTGTTAGGAAATAAATCGATGAAATGTGTCCTTTGCAAACATGGAACGACTTACACTGGAACTGTTAACGTTACTCTAGAACGGGATAATTGTATTATTGTGCTAAAAGATGTACCTGCTGACATTTGTGAAAATTGCGCTGAGTATTATCTCAGTCAAAGTACGACAGCAGCAGTTTTGGATCGAGCAGAGAGATCGATCGATCGCAATGCCGAAGTTGAAATTCTTCGCTTTGCTGCCTAACTATCGATTATTCTAATTCTAATAATTGAGCCAGTTTATGAGCGGCTTCATGAGAATCGAGAGGCGACCAAACTTCGTAAGTCTCGCCAGCTTGTAAAATTGGTTCTTCTTCTTGTGCTAGTTGATATCGCTGAACGTATTTACCTCTTACGCCTCCTTGCATCTGAGCAAAATCATATTCAGGGCGTAATTCATCTTCTAGTTCGTCAAATTTCTTGTTCATAACAATATGGGTATTGTATCAATATTAGATTTCTCGACATTGACCCGCTTTAAATTCAGAGATCGCTTCTTCTGCCAAAGCGTCTAATTTCCCTTCTGCGATATCTCGTTCTATTTGCCCGTCCCAACGCTGGTAATCGACATCAAATATCCATTGTCTTACAGCTTGGATCGATCGAATGTTCAGCGTTGGGTAGTTTTCTAAAACCTGTTGTTCTGTCCACCCTTCTGAAAATAGTCCGAGAATAAATTCAACGGATAGTCGCGTTCCTTTGACTACTGGCTTTCCAAGCAAAATTTTGGGATCTGAATGAATATATATTTTCCAGTCCATGATTTCATCTATATCTGTGGCTTTCGTCTATTATCCTCGATTTGCTTGGGTTGTTGCTATGAGATCGAGTCTCAAGGATCTAGAGGCTCGATCAAATAACTGACATTGCAAATCGATCGAGTAAAATACTTGAATCAATTGCTATGTCTGGGTTTAAAGTGGTAGGCATTGCACCTCTTACGTCACTGTTAACTATTGTCGGCAGATATGGAAAGGTGTCGATATCAATGTCCATTATGGGTATATTAAAATGGAACTGCCAATCTAGTACTATGTGGCAGTAATAAAGCCAGTAATGAATAACAGCTTATTGTCAGATTATTACGATATTCTTGAGGTCGATAAAAAAGCTTCGCTTAAAGAAATAAGAGAAGCTTATCTTTCCCTATGTAAAGATCTTCATCCAGATAAATTACCTGCTGATTCTGGTCAAAATCTTAAAAAGCTTGCAGAAGAGAGATTAAAGCTAATTAACGAAGCGTATGAAATACTTAAAGATGGGGATTTGCGTTCTGAATATGACCAATATTATGGAATATCGACGGGGGAAATAGTGCAAAGAAGTATACAGATAATGTGGAAGAGCCTACAGATAGCTTGGAAGAATTACTTTCTTCTTCTGTGCTATCAGAAGGACGTAACAATCTTCAAGGTGAAGAACAAATAATTTGGTCACGCTATATTCAAGAAATAGATAGCATAGAAGATCAGTATGGTCGTTATTTACGTAGAATCAAAGGACACACTGCTAGGTACTTGTATCCAGATACTCCAATACTAAGGCTGGACAGATTTTTAAGAATTCTATATTCTGGAGTTCTATTATCATTATTAGCATCAGGTTTAATTACAGGAAAATTTTCATTCTTAGCGATGCTTGCTCTGTTCGTTTTATTGGTAGCACTAAGATTTATTGGGGTACATATTAATGTTCCAAATTACGACATAAAATCAATACTATTAATCACATTTTTGTTTGTCGCAACAATTTATTTTTGTGCTTGTATCTTTGATGATGATAAAATAAACAATGCTAATAGGAAAGAAAAGGAAGATTCTAACTGTGTATTCTCGGATGAAATTAATTCATACTGCGAAGCATCAATAAGCATAGGTTCTTACTATAGACTATACAAATTAAAAAAGCCTACATATAAAAAAGAATATGTTGATGCAATTCGCAACATAGAAAAGCAGTTGCGAAAAGAATTTTCGACATTAATTGAAAACAGAAAAGAAAAGGTTTGTAATTTTAAAAAAATTAATCCTTACCAACTCACCCCTAAGTATGTTTCTTCTTTATCAATGTCTGATAGAGTTTTCTTGGTAACAGCACTCGAACAAAAGGCTAAAGAGGCTCAAGGGGAAGAATCTCGAAACAATGCACTAAAGGCTGCTGGTGCAGTTGGCTTATTAGCTTTGTTGATTGGAACTGGTGGTACATTCGGCCCATAATAAGTAAATAGGAGATTATCAATCCTGACCAGAGGCCCTTTGTTTCGGCTGAAGCCAAAAATGGCACAATAGAGAGATAGCTACTATACTGCCGTCCCTATTTAAAATTCTATGTCTGCTCTCAAACTCAGTGGTGCCGAGATTCGTCAAGCCTTCCTCGATTTTTATAGCCAGCGGCGACATCAGCCGTTGCCGAGTGGTTCGTTGGTGCCGGAAGATCCGACGGTGTTGTTGACGATCGCGGGGATGTTACCATTTAAGCCGATCTTCTTGGGTCAACGTCAGCCCGATTTTCCCCGTGCGACGACTTCCCAGAAATGTATCCGTACCAATGATATCGAGAATGTGGGGCGGACGGCGCGGCATCATACGTTTTTTGAGATGTTGGGCAATTTTAGCTTTGGGGACTATTTTAAGGAACAAGCGATCCACTGGGGTTGGGAAATCTCGACGCAGGTGTTTAATCTGCCGCCGGAGCGGTTGGTTGTCAGCGTGTTTGAGGATGACGATGAGGCTTTTGCGATCTGGCGGGACAAGATTGGCGTGAATCCCCTGCGAATTAAGCGGTTGGGTGCTGATGATAATTTTTGGGTGTCTGGGCCGACAGGCCCTTGTGGGCCATGCTCTGAGCTTTATTATGATTTCCATCCCGAATTGGGAAATGACAATATCGATTTGGAGGATGACAGCAGATTTATTGAGTTTTATAATCTGGTGTTCATGCAGTACAACCGCGATGTTGATGGTAATCTCACGCCGTTAGCGAACAAGAACATCGATACGGGAATGGGTTTGGAGCGGATGGCGCAAATCCTTCAAGAGGTGCCGAATAATTATGAGACGGATCTGATTTTTCCGATCGTTCAAACTGCGGCGAAAATTGCGGGGATTGATTATTTTAGTAGTGATGAAAAAACAAAGACTTCGTTGAAGGTAATTGGCGATCATGTGCGGGCAGTTGTCCATATGATCGCGGATGGAATTCGGGCTGAAAATACTGGGCGGGGTTATATTTTACGGCGGTTAATTCGGCGGGTGGTGCGTCATGGGCGATTGATTGGGATTGATGCTGAATTTACGACTAAGGTAGCTGAAAGTGCGATCGCGATGTCGGAAGTTGCTTATCCCAATGTGCGGGAAAAGGCGGCGAAGATTAAGGCGGAACTTCAACGGGAAGAAGTTCAGTTTTTAAAAACCCTAGGGAATGGCGAGAAGTTACTGGCAAATATTATTGCTGACGCGCTTAGTCAGGGGGTGAAGGAGATTTCGGGTAAGGATGCGTTTACACTATTTGATACTCATGGTTTCCCGCTGGAATTGACTCAGGAAGTCGCCGAAGAACAGGGTTTAACTGTTGATGAAACTGGATTTAATGCGGAGATGGAGATTCAGAAGGTTCGATCGCGTGGTGCGGTAGAGTCGATCGATCTCACGGTTCAAGGTTCATTAGATACCCTGGCAAATACAATTCAGGCAACTGATTTTATCGGCTATCACCAGCTTAGTAGTACCGCGCAAATCGTGGCATTATTATTAGATGGCGAAGTTCGCGATGAAGTAAATACTGGCGCGAATGTCCAAATTGTTTTAGATCGAAGTCCCTTTTATGCGGAATCTGGCGGACAAGTTGGCGATCGTGGTTACATCTCAGGCGAGAATTCATTAGTCAGCATTAATGATGTCAAGAAAGAGTCAGCTTTCTTCGTTCACTTTGGCACGATCGAGCGTGGAAGTCTACGAGTCGGCGATACAATTACCGCCCAAATCGATACTGGTTCTCGTCGTCGCGCTCAAGCAAATCATACGGCTACTCACCTACTCCAAGCAGCCCTGAAAAAACTCGTCGATCCTGAGATTTCCCAAGCAGGTTCGTTAGTTTCATTCGACAGATTGC
>JANOPX010000082.1:0-29393 GCA_031422115.1 Chamaesiphon sp. VAR_4_metabat_408
TTTATGAGATCGATAACGCTTATACTAGAGATTCGTTCAAACCCGCCCTCATCACTAGCAATGTATGGGTGTTTTAATCCTCAATCCAAAATCCGCTTGGTGTGCTGTCTTGAAAAGGTGCTCTACTTGGGGAAACCCCAAGACCACTGGGCGGGTGACCCGACCAGTTGCACTTTTCGCTCCACTGTCGTCGGATCGGGTCACCCGAGCCGTGGGAACAAAGGACACTCCCTTACATCCGCAAAATCCAAAATCCAAAATCCAAAATCCCCTATCCTTTCAACAAATGATAAATCGCAGATGGATTTGTGACGGTTGTAGAATCGTCTGGGAGGGGGAGAGGATCGACTGAGGATGGTGTTTGTTCCAATTGGAAGAATTCGACCATTTGAAGGAGATTGCGGGCGAGGTCGCCCATTGTCTGTACCTGTTCTCTGGTGATGGTTGCTCGATCTTCGGTGGTTTGGGCAATGGTAGCGATCGATCGAACCGCAAGTAGAGTATCACTTACTACACGGACGATATCCTCACTAGAAACATTAACTTCTTGCCCCATCACGGCTACTTGGTCTGTTACCATTTTGATATTCGTAAAAGCTTGACGAGACTTGCCCATTTCGCCTGTAAATTTTTGGACGAGTTGACGGATATCCGCGATATCTCGATCGAGTCCCGAAGCCACAGTTTGGATTTGGCTGGTACGCTGTTCTAGAGTAACTAGACTAGTATTCGTTTCACTAGCTAGATCGCCCACTCGATCGGCAATAGCTTCAAATTCATTCGCTAGACTGGCAAACTGTTCGGGATCCTGCTCTTTTATCGCTCTCGTGGAGAGCAAACTAGCATTGAGAGCCAATACCCTTGTGAGTGCGCCGACTCGCTTTTGCTCCTTGGAAAACTGCGCTGCTAACTCCACAAATTCATTCAGGCTTTGTACCCGCCGTACCACTTGCTCGGTACCCTGTTCGAGGCTCGCAATCCCATCCGCCATTGCATTCATTTCGGCTTGCCCATTTTCTACGGCTGCTTGCGCCAATTCCACCGCATCATTGGTAGATAGAGCTAGAGTTAGGGAGTTGGCGGTGAGTCGATTGATTTCAGCGATCGAATTTTCAACTTCTCGAATCGAAGTAGTTTGGGTTTGAGCTTGAGTAGTAGTTTCAATTGCCAATTTTTCTAAAGATTCGGCTCGATTGGTTACTCCATCAGCACTGGATACGACTACAGAGATAATCCGGTGCAAAGATTCGATCGATCGATTGAGTGTATCCGAAATCAACCCAGTCGAACGCTCGTTGACTTCTGCCTGAATTGTCAGATTCCCCTCTTCAATCGAACAGACTACATCCAAAATATGACTGATATCTGTATGTAAAGCAGCAGTTTCACTAATAATTTGCCTCTGTTGATCTATCCGTTGTTGAGCTTCGTTACTTAGTTCTTCATTGAGTGCGATTAGATCTGTTTGAACTGTTTCGAGAGATTTTTGAGCAGTTTCGCGATCGCGAACATAGCTTCTGATGACGAGTGACACCAACATCCCCGTCACCACCGATAATCCCAAGCTCACCAATGTCAAAATAATTGCCGTTGTCAATGCTTGTCGATCTGTACGAACTTCATTGTCAGCAACAGTTCTAATCTTGGCGATCGTCGTGCTCAATTCTGCGGCATAAATCTGCTTATTTTCTTGATATTCTGGACTCAATAATAGTGCTGAAGCTTCTTTTAACTTCCCTGCTTTTGCTAGCTTGAATGCGTCCTTTTCAGCTTTCAACAGCTTTTTATCAGCAGCATCAAATTCCTTAGATATACTCACATCCTTGGTCAATTCAGCAAACGTTTTATTGTGAACTGGTACACGATCGGTATATCTTTTCTCCCAGGTTGCTTGACCTGTAGTGCTAAACATCCGTGCGGACATCGTGAGTAGTTCATCTAAATAGAGCAATTTACCGCTGAGATCTTGCTGTCGATCTTGCTTGTCGATTGTCTGCTCCAAATGTCCAGAAATATTCCAAATCCCCCAGGTTGACGAGCCAATCAATCCCACGTTTATACAAGTAGAGACAATAATTGTGGTAACTAAATGTCGTTGCAAAAATGATATTAACGGGTTAGCATCTTTACGATCGTTTAGATGTAACTTAGTCGAGCCAACTGTAATGATCGATCGAGCCGATCCGGTTTCAAAATTCATAATTTATACTTATTTAGATTAAAAAGATCGAGAATTACTGAGGTTAGACTGGAACAGAGATATCGACAGTCTCATGTGATGAAACGATCGTCTTATCGATCGCTGGCAACTTAAAGATCTGAATATTTGTGAGTAAATCTGTAGACAAGACATTCAACTTATCACTCAGGCTTTGAGCAGATTGGGAGCGATCTGTTATTTGCTTGCTCAGAGCAGAAATAGACTCAATTGCTACAGTTGTAGAGTCCGCAGCACTCACAATCCGCTCGCTCGCTTTAGAAACCATCTTGCCTGACTCCACCACCTCGGCTGTCACCGCTCGAACTGTCACAAATACATCATTTGCCTGCTTGACACCAGTGGTGAAAGTACCTACCAATCCGCCCAATTTTTGGACATCTAGATCTACTGATGAGACTACTTTGTGAATTTGAGAACTGCGTTGCTCCAGGGTAGTCAAGCCTTCCTGAGTTTGTTGTGCTAATTGAGATACTTGAGTGGCGATCGATTCAAACTCCCGTGCGACAGCCGCAAACTGTTTGGGGTCGCGCTGTTCGGCAGCTCTAGCAGCTACTAGTGAAGCATTGAGAGCCAAAATCTGCGTTTCAGTGACAATTTCGCTTTGATCCTGCACGAATCTGTCAGCCAATCCGACAAATTCACCCAATGTTTTCATTTCTTGAACGATACGATCGCTACCTGCTTGTAGTACTTCAATATTTCGATCGAGGTTAGACATCGTATCCAAACCCCCTGTCACAGAAGATTCTAGCGTCACGAGCGATCGATCGGTTACAACCAATTGCTGCATCGTATTTTCGGCAGATTGGCGAACTTTCCGCGTCAACCCCAACATTTGACTGACTTCTTCAGCCTGCTTGCTGGTACTTTGAGCAACTGTAGTTGCCATTTCTTTTTGGATTTTACTATTGGTATCTACTCGCTCGGCAGCTACAGAAACCTCTCTGAGCGTCCGTCCTAGCTCTTCAATCAAGCGATTGAGGGTATCACTCACCAAACCAGTGGCTCGATCGTTTACCTGCGCCTGAACGGTCAAATTACCGGACTCGATTTCACATACGATATCTAACAATTCGCCAATATCTTGTTGTAGTTGGTCATTTTCTTGACGAGTCAATTGCTCTTGCGCTTGACGTTGACTTGATTCCTCCGCCAACTGTAAATTTACAATTTGAATATTAGACTGAGATGCTTGTAGTGCAGCTTGAGCAGACTGTCGATCGCGGATATATCCTCGAACTGCTAATACAATTCCTACTCCAGTGATTGCCAACAATCCGAAGCTGATAAATCCTAGGAACATCGACCATTCTAGTGTCAGTTGTTGTATTTTAATCCGATCGTTTGTATTTTTCTTAATCTCATCAATAATAGTAACTACACTTTGGCTATAAATTTCTTTTTGTTCGCGGTATTGTTCGGTTTGGAAAATACTGGCGGCCTCTAATAGCTTTCTATCATTAACTAATTTAAAGGATTGCTCTTCCATCTCGACTAATAATTTATTAGAATTATTAAGTTTTTGGTATGTTGTTTGCAAAGATGCGGGAATGTTATCGAACAATTTTGCGGTAACTTCATCAAGTTTAGTAGCATTATCTTTGTATCTTTGCTCCCATACTTTTTTTCCACTACTGGCGTTCATGTTGGCGGACATTGTTAGGACTTCATCTAGATATATGACATTACTACTAAGATCTTCTAGTAAATCCTGCTTCTTAATCGTTGTATTTAAAGCCTGAGAATTATTCCATATATTCCAATTTGAAGATCCAGTTAGAATTAAATTTAAACTAATCGAGGAGACAATCGCGATTGTTAAATTAGATCGAATGAACTGCTGAAATCTTTGAGTGGAGGTAGATAAAGTTGAATTCATAACTAAAATCTTAGTTTAATACAAAAGAAATAACTGCTATTGTGGCTGCCAAATTGTAGCAGGTACTGATGAAGATCTCATCATAATCATCTCACCAGGACGATCGGTCGTAAATATATCTAGAGGCAATTCTTCACGGGTAGTCGTGCCAATTAATCGATCGACAATTAAGCCCACATTACCCAATTGTCTGCTGTGCTGATTTTCTTCATCAGTAGTTATTGACATCAGTCGTACCACTAACAATCGCTCCGGCAAGATATGCTGTGGCAATCCAAACAAACCAGTAGCAGAAATTAAAGGTGTAATTTGCCCATCCCGATCTATGATACCGATTAGTAATGGATCGTAAAAGGGTAAGTCAAGGATTTGAGATCGATTGACATGCAAAATTTCCGTTACCCAAATTGCCGGAAATACTAGGGTAGAACCTTGCAGTTGGGTAAGGATAAATCTATCTTCTAGTAGTGAGGTTTTTCCCTCACTTATGTTTATTCGATCGGTCGTAATAGTCATCATAGGATCGAGTATTAGTAACTCTACAAAAGAGTGAGAATAATATCTTTGTCGTAGCCTCTCATTCGAGAAATTGATTATCTATATAGAAATTTTACTAATAATTTTTTCGATACTTTCACGACTTACTGGCTTAGGCAAATAGTCATTTGCTCCAGCTCTTTGAACTCCGTAATTCATTTCCAAAGAAGTATTTTTATTGGAACAAAAAATGACATATTGATTTGCAGTATTAGGATTCAACCGCATTGTTCTCAAAAACTTATATCCATCTTGTGCTGGCATAACCACATCTAGAAAAACAGAATCATATAATCCAGATTCAATTGTCTTTAAGGCATCAACCGGACTATCACATTGATCTACGACATGTCCCAAACTTTCCAAACCAGTAGCCAAAGCGTGCCGTTCGACCGAACTATCATCAATGATTAAAAATCTCATAATTATTTACCTTTAGTTATTAGAATAGTCGTTTGCAGTAGATACATTTCCCTTGAACAATCTGGGAAGTAATGCCTCAAGCTGAACTTGAAAGTCACTAATTCCCGCAGATGTTAGTGGTTTTGTCAAAAACTCACACCCACTCCATTGTGCTCGCCATTTATTAGAGAGTCGCTGCTCTCCCGTCAAAATTGCGAGTGGAATAGCCGCTAATTCTGGTTGCTGGCGAATTTGTTTTACCAACTCAAATCCCGAAAATACTGGCATATTAATGTCAATAAAAATCGCCGCTGGCATAACTTTAGCAATTGTAGTAAGTGCAGTTGTGGCATCTTGACAAACAACGACAGGATAGCCCAAAGCCGAAACCCAATTTTTGAATTGAGCGAGTAATAATGGTGAATCATCAATTACCATTACTGTGGATGGGACATTTTTTCGAGCTGACTCGAACTTGACCAGTTTCATTTTTGCTAATTTGGCAAACATCACCGCAACTTCGAGGGGATCTTTTGCCATTCCATCAGCAATTTCATGCAAGGTGCGATCGGATTTGACTAATAGTTCGATCCGCCGTTGTTGTGCAGTTGGTAATTTAGCCGTCTCTAGTGCCGATCGATCCAAAATCGGACATAAACTCATTGATGGCACTTGCTGCTTTAATCTAAACCACAGTGACTGTCTTTGTTTAGCTTGTTCCAAAAGTTTATTTGGGCTAAAACCACTCACTGGCAAATCGGTCGCAATATTATCTGTTTGAATAAATTTTGCCGCACCGCTACCCATCAACAAATAGATATCTAGATCGTTCAAAATCTTGGTTTCTAATGCTGCCAGCAATTGGACATTATTAATAATGTTTGATTGCTGCATCATTGCCAATACTCGATCGACCGTCAATTTTTCATCGATGGCTCTCTGTTTGAGCGAGTTGAATTGAGATTTAATTTCTTCATTTCTAATCTGTGGGATATACCTCCAGACAACTCTAAATAATGAATGTGGCGACCAAACCCTATTGCCTGAGTACAGAATTTGACCATCATTAATGGCTAAATTCCAATGAGAATTTTGGGCGGAATCATCTAATCGATCGAACTGATGTTGCCAATAGCCAGTCTTGCCAGACTGAATATGCTCAAGCAATCGTGGTGATAACTCTCTTGCCGAAAATAAAAATCGATCGGTTGTTACAATTACTTGATTCATAGTATACCTGTTAGAACCTCCCCAACAGCTCTATAATTAGCTGGAAGATTTAGTGTTAGCGATCGCAAAAGACCTAAAGATTAACCTTCCATTCCTAAAATACCCATAACGATCCTAGTTCGCTCTATTCGCTCAAGGTATTTTGGATGAATGAATTCTATCCCTTAGCTTGAAAGTCAAAAAGTACCTAATGTATAGACTTTAAATATCCGTCCCAAAGATTGTTCGGGAAGTTAAATTTTTTACTCCCATACCTAGATTCCGCTGTCTTGTTGCGCTACAGGAGAGGGAACCGCTCCCATAGCGCACCGCTGTCTTGTTGCGCTTTTATGGGAGGGGGAACCGCTCCCATAGCGCACCGCTAAATCACTTTTGAAAAGCGGGACTTCAAGTCGTAGGCTCCCAATGGATACAGAAAAAGACCTCTATCCTGTGCTGGATGAAGATCCTTTCTTGATTAGGGATGATTACTTAGACGGCTTCTAAAACTCGCGACTCAACATCTAGCCCAATTTCGATCCGAATATCTTTTAATTTCTTATGCTGCCAAGCATCTAAATTATATTTATTAATATTTTTAAATTTAATTTCTCGACCTAGCTTAACCCCCCGATCGAATATTTTTAGTTCTGAATAGGTAAGTCTATACTTAGGTGGATACAAGCAATAGCAAGCAATTTTTATAATTAATAAATGAATCCAAGTAGTGCGAGTATCATTACCCATAGTAAAGCCAATAACATAGGCTTCATTAGTCGATGTAAATCCTTGTTTGAGTAGTAAGTGAATGCAATCATGTCCAAATAAATCGATGCTTCCAGGCATATTTAAAGGACTACTAGGATTTTCTAGTAACCAGACTAGGAATGGAATACGCTCTGGTGTATCGCCTTGCAAATCTTCACATGCAGCTAATAACGTAAATTTATCTAATCGATCTGGATATTGATTCCACAGCATGATATTTTAAGATATAAAGCAAAAATATGTATTTGTTCTGTTATTGAAAAATCCATCTGTATACACCCAAGCAATCAACAAATAAAAATAGAGATCCAGAATAAATAATCATTGGCATATCTTTAGTTCTAAGACTAGCGATTCCCATTTGGCTAGAACTTAGTGCCAAAAATATAAATCCATACTTACTAACATCTGGTAGGTTAGCGGCAAGCATTACACCACCAGTAACAGCGCAAGCACTACTAGTTAATTTGAGTGTTTTTGCGAGTCTATCTTCAGATACTGATAGGTTTTGCATTTTGGTTAGATGAGATATTTAAGTGAATATTTGGGTCTACTATCTTTAGCAGTACCCATCTAATATATGTATCGAAAGGTCATTATCTCATCCGTGTAACCACGGAACATTTGCTCTCAAAGTCAATATCACAGAGCATTAGCGACTTAGATCCGCACTATCGACGATCTCGATCGCTCAAATTGCCGATCTACAATATTTGGAGATATAATCTGCCGATCGAGCCGCGACCTAAAGTGCTAGGATGCGATCGTGACCATGCCACAAACATCATTATTCTCTTTGCGCCAATGACTGTCGATCGATCTACCAATCCGAGTCTCGCTGTGCCAATCGAATCAATTCAGTACAATGAGCAGGGTTTAGTCCCAGCGATCGTTCAAGACTATCTCGACGGTACCGTCTTGATGATGGCATGGATGAATAAAACATCTCTGACAAAAACGATCGCCACTGGCGAAACCTATTTCTGGAGCCGTTCCCGTCAGGAGCTTTGGCACAAAGGCGCAACCAGCGGACACATTCAGCATGTCAAAGGGATTCGCTACGACTGCGATAGCGATGCTCTACTCGTCACTGTCGAGCAAGTTGGTGACATTGCCTGTCATACTGGCGAACGCAGTTGTTTTCATCAAGTCAGCGAGACAACCAAAATCGCCCCACCTGCTGATACTCTGTCAGATTTGTATCAGACGATCTGCGATCGACGCGACAATCCTCGCCCAGGCTCCTACACTCAAACTCTCTTTGCTGGTGGGGATAATTCCATCCTCAAGAAGATTGGCGAAGAATCAGCCGAAGTCGTCATGGCTTGCAAAGATGATGATGCAGACAAAATCGCAGGAGAAGTCGCGGATCTGTTCTACCATAGTTTGGTCGCGATCGCGCATCACAATGTCGATATCCGCGATGTCTATCGCAAGCTCCAATCACGCCGGAAATAGATCGCCCACACTTCGGCACATGCACAAGTTATTTGAGTTGCTGCGGAGGTTGTTTACCCCACCCCAGCCACACGCATTGCCAAGGGGAGGGAGCCGGAGACTAGAGACGCAGAAAGTTACAGAACTCATTTGAGATCTTCTCGTGAGGGAGGGCAGGTTTCGTTATCAATTTTTAAATGGATCTGTAGGGGTAGGTTTATGCAATCTAATGTCGATGCCATGTTCAATTTTAAACAAAACCTACCCTCCTCCACTAGAAGATCTCAAATGGGTTCTATACAACCATAGAGCCAGAGAAGCCCGAAAGTGCGAGCCAAAGGCGAGCCAGAACTCCCCTCCTAGGAGGGGCTGGGGGTGGGTTCCGGGTTCCGGGTTCGCGGGAATATAAATTGGTTAGGACACTCTAGATCTCAGTCCGCGTAGGCGGACTTTGCAGCATTAGCAGCGATTTTAATCGCTGTGTCATAACAGCCTTGGCTGTTGCCATAACTAAAAAACCTCACCCTAACAAAAATTCGTCCCAACACATCCCCCATATGACTAACGATCTCACCGAAATTGCCCAAAAAACCCAACTAGCCGCCCGAAAATTAGCTAGCCTGAGTACTGCTGCCAAAAATGCCGCCATTACCGCCGTCGCCGACTCCCTCGCCGCCCACAAAGCCGAAATCGTCGCCGCCAACGAAACAGATCTGCGAGTAGCCACAGGTGAAATAGCCCCCGCTCTATACGCCAGACTGAAACTCGATCGAACTAAACTCGAAGGTGCCATCCTCGGCGTACGCGACGTGGGCAAATTAGCCGATCCAGTGGGTCAAATCCAGATAAATAGAGAATTGGATACCGGAATGGTCATGCGGCGGGTGAGCTGCCCTGTAGGTGTCTTGGGCGTGATTTTCGAGGCTCGTCCCGACGCAGCGATTCAGGTGGCTAGTTTGGCGATTAAGTCTGGGAATGGGGTAATTTTGAAAGGTGGACGAGAAGCGATCGAGTCTTGTACCATCCTAGTTAAAGCGATTAAGGCTGGATTGGCTCAATCTGAAGTTAGTCCCGATGTGGTGCAGCTATTGACCACTCGATCGGAAACCCTCGAACTGTTAAAATTGGATCGCTATGTGGATCTGATTATTCCTCGTGGTTCCAATGAATTTGTCAAATACGTGCAGGATAATACCCGGATTCCGGTTTTGGGACATGCGGATGGGATTTGTCATCTGTATGTAGATAGTGAGGCAAATCTAGACATGGCGATCGATATTGCGATCGATGCCAAGACTCATTATCCCGCAGCTTGTAACGCGATCGAAACCCTACTCATCCATCAAGCCATCGCCCCAGCATTTCTCCCCCGCGTCATTGCCAAATTACAGGCTCAGGGAGTCGAAATCAGACTAGATGAGTTGGGACATCAAATCCTCGGTGCAGACACCACCCTGACGGTAAATCCTACCACCGAAGCCGATTGGACGACCGAATATAGCGACCTCATTCTGTCGATAAAAATTGTCTCAGATTTCGACGCAGCAATTACCCACATCAATACCTACGGTTCCCGCCATACCGAGAGCATCGTCACCGAAAATACCACCACCGCCGAATTATTCATGAATCGAGTTGATGCTGCTGGAGTATTCCAAAATTGCTCCACCAGATTTGCCGACGGCTTCCGCTATGGCTTTGGGGCAGAAGTTGGCATCAGCACCCAAAAAATGCCCCCTCGTGGGCCTGTAGGATTAGAAGGATTGATTACCTACAAATATCAGATCGTCGGCGACGGACATATTGCAGCCACATATACAGGGGATAATGCGAAACCCTTTACTCATCGAGATTTGGAATAAAACCCATTTGAGATCTTCTAGTGGGGGAGGGCGGGTTTTGTTTAAGATTGAAGTAAAATCGACATTAGTTAGCATAAACCCTCCCCTACATACCCGCTCGATCGCGATTCTAAATTTATGAAACTAGAAACACAATTAGAAAAATTGGCAGCATTGGGATTGCCATTAAATGAAGGCATTACCATCGACGATCTACTTCACTCATTCGATCGATCGACCTTTGAAAAAAATCCTTTCGATAGTATTCTACACACTCTGGGTATCGAAGTAGAGCGAGAACCCTGGGGAAGATGGATGTGCGATCGAGTCTGGAATTTTGATACCGAATGTATCTACTGTACTGGTGATTATGTCAACATTGTCAAGCGATTGTGTTTGCTCACTGGCAATCCTGAACTTCTAGATATTACCGATTTTTTCGACCCAGAAACAAACACCGCATGGTTGGAATATACCATTGATGGTAGGAAACAACGTCACTCGATCGAGATAAATGATGACTGGGCAGACACTCTTGCTCTGACATACGTGATGGAAGATCTCCAACAAGACGATCGACAATTTTATACCAAAGATAATGGTCAAGCCATGTTATTATTTTACCTCGATCCCATCACAGCGATCGCCATCAACGATCTCTGTGACGATGCCCTTGAGCCTGTTATTCCTGCATAGTTGGATTCTTATCTTGAATTGGCATTCGATTTGTGACTTTCAATCGTCGCTGCAATTGGAGCGTCAACAATCCGAGCAGGATAAATTGAACTACGAAGGATCCTAAAGCTATTAACTCGCTAGGCATAAATGGGTTAGATTGCTCTGAAAATAAGACAAATGGTGCCGCAGGTGAAAATAACGCAATAATACCACCTAGTCCTCTAGTACCTTCCGCTATTGATAATACTGATGCAGTAGCGATCGGTAAAAACATCGCCATTCCAAGTATCCCAGTTGTCCAGATATTCCGCTTTCTAACTTTTAGGAATAAAGTTAAATGGGCGATCGCTGCATAAATCAAAATCAAACTAGCTGCTGAATACAGTCCAATTATCAGCCTGAAATTGCCACCACTTTTGATGAATGAGATCGATACCCACAAAGCAATTGCGATCGCAAGATTAATCGCGATCGCAATTAACGTAGGACTCTTATCGTTCATAACCAAATCTCTTACCAATCCCGATCTGCCGATCTTTTGTCTAGATCGATCGTCACGATAGCGACTCCAATCTTGCAAGGCTTGTTTGCTTGGAAGTAAAAGGGGAATTAGCAAAAATAATGCAATAATATGGTAAACTCCAACCCCTGAAATTATGGCTTTGATATCTCTCGTTGTAGCAGATACAACAAATCCCACTAGCCAAATGCCAAAGGATATATTAATTTGATAACTCTGAAACTTACTCAGAATTGTAGCTGTAGGATTGACATATCGACGGGATAAAGCTTGCCAAACCCAATATGTTAATGCCAGAGAACAACTAATGATAAATGCGTAAAGCCAGATTGCACTACTAAATATTGGTAGCGAATACCAGCGAGCAGTATCTTGGACATCTATTGTTGACAACCAACTTTCGTTACGCAATGTCGCCAAACCAAAAGCATTAATTCCTGTCAGTGATGTGCCGATCGGAAAAGCTAGCAATGCAACAATTGCAATAGTTTGAAAGCCACCTAGCAACACATATAATATCGCGATGCTAGATAGTAGAAACCACATTGAGGCGATCGTCAAGTACCAAGCTAATAGTAACCCAATATTCCCACCACCATTAATTCCGGCGATGAAATGAAATGGTATCGCCAGAACAACAGCCAGATAAATGACGATCGGTACACCCAATATTTTACCGATAAAAATACTACCAACTGATTGAGGACTCAAGCGGATAAAGTTCAGAGTACCGCGTTTTTCTTCTTCCACCAGATCGGCAGTTAACAAATATACCGATCCCAATAGTAAAGCTAGTGGTAGGAAAAAGCTGAGATTATTAAATATATCCGACCACCAATACTGCCAATTAATTAAAAAGTTCCCACTTGAATCTAGTTTACATACGTCGCCATTGCTAGGGTCTAATCTAGGAATATTGCAATACTGACTATAGACATCTTTGATTCTAGGATTTGCTACCGGAATTTGACTATAGTAAGAAAACCAAACAAATCCTTGACCTAAAAAAGACAATACAGCGGCAACCCCAATATTCCTAGGTGTGAGCCTTTGCTTGAATTCTCGGAATATCTGGGGATTTAGATTCCCCGCTCGATCGATTAATCTATCTAACATTGACATAATTTATCTCGCTCAAATTCTAAATATTAATCTGTACCTAATTCCCTAAGAAACTCGATTGTGTCCGAGCTTGAGGAAGATCGTTTCTAGATCTTCTTGGATACATTGGAAATTATTAATGGGTATTTCGGCATGAATGAGCGATCGCAATAATTCGGCAGCATCTGCTTCTGTACCGCCAAAACCAACCCTAACTTGATTCATCCCGACGATCGGTTCGATATTACTAACTAGAGTATGACCTTTTAATGCCGATTTGAGTGCTTCCAAATCGCCTAATGTGGTAATCAAAATCTGTTGTTGACTCAATCTTTGATAAAGGTCTTGTAAACGACAACTTTCAATTAATAAGCCCAGCTCCATAATTCCCACAGAAGTACAAAGCTCGGCGAGATCGCTCAATACATGAGATGAAATAACGATCGTCATTCCCGATGATTGGAGTGTTTTAATAATCTGGCGAAACTGCATTCTGGCGATCGGATCCAATCCCGATACAGGCTCATCAAGCAATAACAAAGCTGGCTCATGAATAATCGATCGAGCCAAACTCAACCTTTGTTTCATCCCTCGCGATAGAGTAGCAATTCGACTATCCCGCTTGACAGTCAATTCCACCAATTCCAACACATCACCCAACCGTTGCTGACGACGATTTATTGGTAACTTATACAGTCTGGCAAAATAATCTAAATAATCCCAAACCGTCAAGTCATCATACAACGGAAAATCATCGGGAAGATAGCCCAACGTCCTTTTCAGATCCGCATTAGATCGATCGCGAATCAATCTCTCCCCATTAATATAGATCTCTCCCTCACTTGGCTCCTCTGCGGTAGCTAGCATCCGCAACAAGGTCGTCTTACCCGCACCATTAGGGCCGATCAATCCATATACCTCACCCGCCTCTACCTCCAATTTCACGCCCTGTACGGCAATATGTCGATTCTCCCAAGGAGAGGCTTCGCCAACGAATTGCTTGGTCAAGTCTTCTGTCCGAATAGCCAGTTTTGTCGTCATTTTGCGATCTATAATTTAGTTGTGCCAGAGTCTCTAAGCTTACATCGAGAGCTTGCCCTTACTGTATAAATACACTGCCAAAATTAACAACTCCGCAAACCTTGGTATAGTTTCAATTTTAGGGATGTGGGTTAAATAATTTGCACCAAAAATAATTACCTTGAATGACTGAACCCTATAGGGTGGGCAGTGCCCACCCAGCCCTTTCAATGTGTACAGTCAGTTAGCTTGTGATGACGTAAATTCTTGTGCAATTCTCCAGGGGAGAGGCTACGCCAACGGGATTGGTTTTACCCCACCCCAGCCCTCCCCTTGCCAAGGGGAGGGAGCGAAAGCCCCCCCGCATCCTCGGGGGGGTTGGGGGGGTAACACGGGATTTCGATCTTCATAAAAATCTACACGGTGAGGGCAAGGGATTTGGTATCACTACAGCTTTAAGCAGACTTTGCATCATGAGCAGAGACTTTAGCCTCCTGGCTCTTCATTGCTCGAAGTTGCTGCTCGATTGCATCACACGCTGCACCAACCCCATTTTCCAATTTCAAAATAGCCCCAATCTCTGCGGCTCTATGACCATACATAGGATTATCCAACAATTCACCCAGATCCTTTGCCACCCGCAACCCAGTATAATCGCGGCGAGAAATAGTGCGAGACGTTCCCAATCGCTCCACTCTTGCTGCATTATCTGGTTGGTCGTGACTGTATGGCATAATTAAAGTCGGACGACCCGATCGCAATCCTTGCGCTGTAGTCCCAATCCCACCTTGATGAACGATCGCCGCAGCACGCGGAAAAATTTGCGAATAAGGTACATAATCTACTGCAATTATCTCATCGGTGAGATCTTTCGGCGGCGCGTTATTGCCAATGAGTAAAACAGCTCGTCGATTCAACAGTTTTGCCGCTTTGATACTCTCACGGTAAAAGCTACCTGGAGTCAGCACCGCCGCCGAGCCGAGGGTAAATACAATCGGAGCCTCACCCCCTAACAAAAATTGCTCTAATTCGGGGTTTAATGCCGCTTCAGCCTGCCGATCGTCATAAAACGTAAATCCAGTCTGCACGGTATTTTTTGGCCAGTCTAGCTGGGGTTTTGCCAGTACTGACGAAAACATTGCCACTACCAAATAAGGCGAATTATTATCCTCCATGAGGGGACTCTCAACTGGCATCAATCCCAGTTCCCTCCTCAGTTGGTGAATGGGTTCCGCCCAAGATTTCGTCACTATTTTCAATAGCTGCATTATCCCTCGATTCAATCCCAAACCCAACCCACTTAACTTATCTAAAAATGGGAATAGCGGAATCACCGAAGGATCGTAAGCTGAGAAAAATCCCACAGGTGCAAGAGCCGACAATGCCCACTGAATCCCCAACTTCTCGGCAACCAAAGGAGTCGCAAAGACTCCTCCACCTGAAACTATAAAGTCTGCATCTTTAGCACTATCTAATAAGTCTGTATATGTCTCCCGCAAACTGGGTAACAACCACTTTCGCACGATATATTCCGAACCAGTGCGTAAATCCATCATCTTTGCGGCTTCCTCAGAATCATCCACTGGATTATGTGGGCGCATCTGATGAAATTTCAATCCGACGGTTTCAATTCTAGCTTGATATTCTGGATGAGTTGCAAATACAACCTGATGACCCCGTTTTTGAAGTTCGATGGCAATGGCAACTTGTGGATGCAAATCACCTAAAGAACCCAGGGTAGTTACAACAATTGTACTCATTATTTTAGCTCGTTGGCGTAGCCTCGCCCTTGGCTAATCGAGATACCTTCTATCGCCCGAATAATCTCCCCATTAGCATCGGGAAATTGGTATGTGTGTAAATCTCCAATCTTCACCCACCGAATCTCATCTGATTCGATCGGTTGTGGAATTCCGCTCGTATGCTTACAATGGTGGGCGATGAGCGTAACTCGAATGGTTGGATAGGTATGGTCGATCGTGATTAGGTGTTCGCCGACTGAGATTTCGATCGCCAATTCCTCTCGAATCTCGCGCGCGATACAGTCAACTATTGTCTCTCCCGCCTCAATTTTACCACCAGGAAACTCCCACAATCCCCCCATCGCCCCACCCATCTTCCGCTTGTCGATTAAAATCTCTCCCACTTCATTCGAGATTACCGCGACACCAATTTTTTTATGTGGGAGTTGCGAATTATCATAGATCTGTAGGGGCGGGTTTATGCTATCCATCTCGATTGTGCCAATAAATTCATTCAAACAAAGCCCTCTCCACTAAAAATCTATCGATCGGATCTTAACAAAAAGGACGGGGTTGATGCTATCAATTAAGTTCGGACATCAGTACTAAAATCCGTCGCTCTGGTAAAATTGGCACAGGTTGAATTTAATTTTAGATTGTCATGAGTTTAATCGATCGATTGGTAAATGTCGAGAGCTGGTGCTTTTTCGGTAAGAATTAGATAAGGTTGATGAGGATCGATGCCAGAATCTAGTAGTGTTGTCAGGATGGAATCGAGCTTGGGATCGGAGTTGGTGATTTCAGACATCCAGGCTTGAGCTAAAGCATATCCAATCGCCCCACAGTGATGGTTGCCATCATCTTCATTGGTGCTGTAGACTTCCCCTACGGCAATACCAGGAGCTAGTGGTTTGGTACAAAAGGGGACGGAATTTTGGAATGTATGACCGATCGAATGATAAACTTTGACGAGTACTGGATAAGCTGTCTGATAGTCGGATTTGGCAAGGCTGAGAATTACTGGTTCGCACCGATGATGTCGATCGGGATTGGGATCTATTTGCAATTCAAAGGCGAGATTTAGCTGATTTAGTTCGATCGTTAGTTGGGTAGTTAGATCGAGAATGCTGGTAGTCGGAGCGTTAAAATAGACATTGACGATCGAGTCGCTATTTACTCGTCCTCGATTGCCGATCGCAATATAGCGACTGCGAGTGACAATATTTTTTGGGAATAGAATAGCGACTCGATCGCCAATTGCAAAATCTTGATTTGGCAGATAAACTTCTACCCGCCGTTGCTGTAAATGCAATCCATCTTTAACAACACCAATAATAGCATCTGCTGTTAGGGCGGGCATCGATTCAATTAACCAGTCAGGATCGTAGTAGCCATCACCTCGATTGGCTTCAATTAACTGGTTATAGAAGACGGTATCAAAACCCGAACTAGTATTATTAACTAATTTGAGCTTCTGACTATCTGCGAGTAAAGGTAATAGCGATCGTTCAAAATAGATACTAGAGAGATAGGCTTGGAGTTTTTCGGCAATATATTTAGCTTGAATATCGCGAGGCGCATGTTTGACTCTCGTGGCTACTTGAGGAGCTGGCGAGAGTGGTAAATAGTTAGAATGCTCCAGGGTGAGATCTGGATGAATTTCGAGCCGATCGACAATTGCTGCTAAGATCGCAATAAAATCTGACATATTAGCCGCTCCTTGCGGTTGAGGAATAAACGATATTGAAAATAGTCTTGTCTAGAATCGATCGGCACTTTCACCAAAAACAGTCTTCATAAAAGTGGCTGGGCTACATAATAACTGCTTGGCAACTTGCAACATGACAATACCTTGGTTGCCAAACATTTGCTCATTTTGAATATTAGCTTTAATGCGGATAATTAGAGATAATCCTGTATAGCGTAACACTTCAAGTAAATATTCTGGTCGATCGGCGAGAATTTCTGGGAAACTAGTTAGATAGCTGTGGACAAAAGTAAAAATCGAGGGTTGGAGCAATTCTAGGGGCGTTGTTGCAAGTTCGATCGATTCTTGAATAGTCAATTCGGGTGTAATAATCAGACTCTCCAACCACAAAATTAGATAGCTAGCAATTAACATCCCCACATCGCCCGCAGGATCTCCCCAACCTGCTTTTTCCCAATCTATTAGTCGAATGATACTGTCTTCCGTATCAACCCAACATTTGTGGAGCAAAATATTATTAAGCTTGAGATCGTTATGCACGAGACAGCAAGCGTGACTATCTTGGGCTAGTTCCTCGATCGCCGCACTCAAATTAGGCGATTGCTGATAAAGTTTGAAAAACCGCAAGCATTCCAACGGCATCATCCCAAACACCATACTATCGATCCGAACTAGACTGCTAGCAACTTTTTGAGCATTTAATTCGCTCGTCCCAATTGTACTTTGAATTTGGTGCTGATAATCGCGCCGATCGAAAGAAAGCTGGTGAACTAGAGCTAGATTATGCCCGATAGCTGCTGGTATTTCCAGTGGGAAATCCGAGTAGTTTTGATAATATTCGATTAGATCGGTATATCGATCCTGAAACTGATTGATAACGATCGAATTAGCTCGATCGCAATGTACCACTTTGGGCATAAACTCAGCAATAGCTTGAAGTTCGGGAATTTGAGGTACGAGCTGTTGAAGTCGCCATTCAGTCAATATCTCCCCAGCCTGTGTACCATCAGCCTCAATATCTTCTTGCTTGACTAATAGTGGCTGACAACCTGGAAACTCTACTAGAAGATTGAAATTCTTGCCAGATAAAAGTTTGACAGTAGCATCATCTCTTTTGCCCAGCAAAAAATTCGATCGCTCCAGATAATCAAAAACATTGGCTGAATCTAATCTAAAAACCATCGGCTATATTAATTCTTGACTAAACATTAAATGTAAAATATGCAGCCAGTAAATGCTCATAAATCAGATCTGGGTGAAAGCAGCCGGAATTAGTTTTGAGCGATCCGGTTTCCACTCTGTAGGGGCACGATACACCCTAGCCCCTACAGAAGTGTATCGTGCCCCTACAGAGTGGAAACCGCAACCCGTATGGCATGTAAGATCTGTGGGTAACGCATAGGCTTAAAAAGGGGGGTTAGGGGGGATCTTCCAGGGTGCATGTATTAAAAATAACTTTTCAAACACCCTCTTAAAGAGAATAGTCGATCTCGATCCTGTTTTGGACATTCGAGTCTTGTGGATAGAATAAATCTAACATTGGAATCTCCAAATCGACACACTATTCTAGTTAAAGTGCTAATTCTATTAGTATTTTGTCTGATTAATTACTTAAAACTTCTTGAAGTAAAAACCTCGATCTGCAATGATGAATACATAAAATGGATCCAAATCACAATAGATTTAGATCCAGGTCATTTACCCAGTGTCGATCGAGATACTGAAAACTTGCAATATGAGCGACATAAAAATTTCCAATCTTAGCTCTGCGGGCAGCGATCTGTTCCAAGATAGTGAGAGCTTTTTGACTGAATTAGAAGGTACTAGTATCACCCAAGAAATTATGGGTGGATCTGGTAAACGTGGTGGTCGAACCATATTCTACGCTAATAACTATGGCGGTGGCTATGGTGGCTATGGTGGCTATGGTGGCTATGGTGGTCATGGTCGTGGGGGCTATGGTGGCGGTGGCTATGGTCGTGGTGGTCAGATATTCTTCGTTGGTGGTGGTAATGGTAGTAGCTAATCATCTACTGTAATTTCATAGAAAAAGAGTCGGAATAAAAATTTCGGCTCTTTTTAAGTAAATGTGCGGACGATCGAGCTATACTGCCAACGGCTAAAGACTGGACTTTGCGAATCGATTGGTGAGAGGTCAGATCCCCGACTTCTCCAAGAAGTCGGGGATCTGCAATAATTCTAGAAAGTCTAATTTCTAGGCGTTTTCAGTATAAGTTAGACTTAGCTATTTCTGCTCCAAGTAGTGGCGTAATCGACTGCTAGCAACATCGATCGAAGTGACGACTACCAGTAAGACTAGCATCATGGTAGTGGCTTTATTATATTCAAATCCGCGAATATAATTGACCAACTCAAAGCCGATACCGCCCGCACCGACAACACCCAAGACAGAGGCGGCGCGAATGTTGTATTCAAACATATAAATGGTATAACCCCAAAGTAGGGGTACGACTTGGGGCATGACTCCATATTGGGCGATCTGGAGCCAGGAAGCACCACTGATTTGGAGAGCTTCCAAGGAGTATCGATCGACAGATTCGATCGAGTTCTGATAAAACTTGCCTAAATAACCTACTGTATAAACGGCGAGGGCGAGAGTACCCGCAGGTGCGCCCAAACCTGTGGCGGCGACAAAGATTAGGCCGAGGATAATTGAGGGTACGGAGCGTACGGCATTTTGAATAAAATTGGCACCCCAGCGCACCCACCAGGGGGCTAAATTACTAGATGATAGGACTGAGATGGGGAGTGAGATTATCGCCCCAATGGTCGTCCCCCAGAGGGACATTTGAACGGTTTCTAGTAGCTTCTTCCAAGCGACATCGAGAATCGATAAGTCTGGGGGAAATAGGCGGGAGATAAAGTCGGCGATATAGCCACCACTATCTTTCAAGGATTGAATATCTACCTTTAGACCATTCCATGCCCAACCGTAAACCACCAGAATCGCGAGTCCGATGAATATTCTATTGACGATCGATCTAGCCACTTATTTTCTCACTAATTTATCGAATTCGGCGACGAGATTTTGACTGCTGCCATGATACGCGACGCGCCCGCGATCGACAATAATTGCAGTGTCAGCATAAGTACTAGCTAGAGCTAAATCGTGTAAGACAGTAACAATAGTCATCCCTTGTCGATGCAGATCGGCGAGGATTTCCATCACTTGTGGAATTGCCACAATATCTAGAGCCGCAACTGGTTCGTCAGCGAGTAAAATTTTGGGGGCGCGAATTAAGGCTCTGGCAATTGCCACTCGTTGTTGTTGTCCGCCGCTGAGTTGTCGAGTGGGCTTATCGGCAAATTTACTCATGCCCAACCTGTCGAGTAATTCTAGTGCTTTCCGCTGCTCGCTAGCTGGAAATCCCATCAAGGTTTGCCATCCAGAAAACGCGCCCATTTTCCCACACAAAACGTTATCGAGTGCCGAAAGTTGGGGAATCAAACCACCACTCTGAAATAACATCCCAATCTGTTGACGCGCTCGCGTGAGGTTGTGAGGAGTCAAGGGAATCCCATTAATGAGGATATTACCCGATCGCATCGGTAGCAATCCGGCAATGGATCTCAATACACTGGATTTACCCGCGCCATTGAGTCCGAGAATGGCGACGAATTCGCCTGTTTGAATCTGACAATCAATTCCATCCAAAATTGGTCGATTGCCAGTTTGGGCTTGACTGACTACCCCTTCACAGACAATTGCTGGAGCAAGATCGACTTGGATTTTAGTCTCGATCGAACTAATTTTGCTATTTGTTCTAGGCACTTGAGGAAAGGGTGATGATGGGATTTCGATCGCCAGATAGATGCCTAGATTAAACTAGCACCTATCTCGATCGACGGCAGCAATTCTGGACTTGAGGTTAGACACGTAAGGGAAAACGGGGGGGAAATTATTTAATCTAGATTGACGGATAGATGGCTAGATGAGACTAGCCTTTACCGTGGCTGAATTTATTTGATGCCTGCGAGTTTAAGAGCTTCTTTAACTGGCTTGAGGTGGCTATCGTGTCCGACTTCGACAAACTTGGTGGAGTTGTAGAGAGAGCGCAACAATGGATTATTTTTAGGCTCATTGAATTTGAGCATGGCGACAATCAACTTGTTGCGAGTACGCATGGGGACATCATCATCGATCGAGACACCGTGAGCGGGTACCCCAGAAATGCTGTACAACACCCGCAAATTGCTCGCCTCAGCCGCAGTAATGTAGGGAGCACTCAAAGCATACTCAGATACCGCCGCCACGTCTGCTTGACCTCGGATGACAGCTTGGAGAGCTTTACCATAGTCCCCACCATAACTCACTTGCCCAAAGAAACCATCCAACCGATCGCGATTGGGTACCAAGTCCTGTTTGACCAATTCAGCTACGGGGAAAATAAAGCCAGATCCAGAGGTAGGCGAGGTAAATGCCATTTTCTTGCCTTTGAGCTGATTGAGGGTTTCAACTCCTCTGCCGGATTTGAGCGGACTATCTTTTGGCACCACAAAGATCGACTTATAGGTGTGTCCGCCAGAATAGTTCGATCGCACTTCTGCCAGATACATTCTGGCACCAGATAATTGTTGCGCTTTGAGTGCGGGACGACTGCTCAAGAAAGCCACATCCGCTCGATTTGCGCGTAATGCTTCTACTGCTGCTGTTTCATCGGCGACTATTGCTTCTACAGGCTGTTGCAACTCATTGCTAAGAAAATCTGCAAATGCTTTTGCTTTATTCTGTAAGTCGGTGACTCCCGATCTGGTGGGGAATACAATTCTGATCGGTTTGACTTCTGATTGGGCGATCGCGGGAGATCCACCGAGAGTCGCGGATATCGGTTTAGAGTTGGGTCGATCGATCGTCAGTGCCAATGCACCAACAATTGTGGCGAGGATACCGATACCGAATTTAACTTGCTTGTTCATTCATCACTCCTAGTTACTGATTTTGCTACCCTCTCTATTGAGAGCTTGTAGCAACATTTATCATAAAAGGTTTGATAATATTTTGCAACTAGCGATCGCGAGAATATTTTTGCCGCAAAATTGAGGTCGCCAATCAGCCAGAAACTACTTATCATAAGAACTGGATGCCAAAAATCCGCCCAGCAACTACCATTTAATCGCTGGTGAAACCTACCGTAGGTAATCGCCAAATAACTAACTAACTACTCTTGATGGAAGCTTTTAGCCCTACCCCACCGGATTGGACTGCAATGGCAACTCACGCTCATGAGTTTTGCTGCCCTAGTTGTCGTGCCAGCTCGATCGAAGCTACCGCCGCCTGGATCAATCGTCGATCGCCAGTACTAGTAGACAATCGCAAACGCAAATGGCAAGAATTTTATCATTGTCACTGTGGCAAAGTTTGGTGGGCGTGGAGCAACGATCGCCATCCAAATCAATTTGCCGATCGTACCGATCGCACTGATGAGAATGATTTAGACTACGATAGCTTTTTTGGTTATTTTTGAGGGATGAGGGACTAAGGGGCAGAAAGAATAGTCCACACCCTACTACCCTACTACCCTACCACCCTACCACCCTACCACCCCTCACCCCTCACCCCCACCCCTGACTATGGATTGGCAAGAAATCTCCGGTAACTGGGTATATATTCCCCGTCAACCCCGTGCAATCGTGCATTTTCTCGGCGGGGCATTTGTCGCAGCAGCACCGCATATTACCTATCGATTATTGCTGGAAGATTTGGCAAAAGAAGGTTATGCAATTATCGCGACACCATTTATTAATACCTTCGATCATCGATCGATCGCCAGTGAGGTATTTAATCGATTTGAAGATACGGTCGAATTGCTCGAACGTCGTGGTTATTTAACCGATCGATATCTACCAATCTATGGGGTAGGACATAGTATGGGGTGCAAACTGCATCTATTGATTGGGAGTATGTATGAAGTAGAAAGAGCGGGGAATATTTTAATTTCCTTCAACAACTTTTCAGCTCGCGATGCAGTGCCATTAATGGGACAAATGCCCCAGGAATTTAATGTTGAATTCACCCCCAATCCTCAAGAAACATTAGATTTAATTGCCGAATATTACGACGTGCGGCGAAATTTGATCGTCAAATTCAATAACGATACGATCGATCAATCCTACACATTAGGTCAGACTCTCGGTAAAATATTTCCAGGGATGGTATCTACCCAGATGATTAATGGTAGTCATCTTACGCCCCTCGGTCAAGACTTACAATGGCAGCCCAACCCGCAAATGTTCACGCCTTTTGATGCGATCGGCCAATGGATTAAACAAGAGGTTCTCCGTGACTTGTATCAACTCAAACGCGAAATGCTCCGGTGGCTCGATCCAGTTGTGGGTCAAAAAATGTTGCCATAGATTGGGTTGGGAGAAATACCGATCGTCAAACTGGGAACACTAAATAATACAGGGCTGCTAGATGGTATCATCAGCTCGGATCTCACATACAAATTTAGGGGAGTAAATAGATTTATGGGTTGTCTATCGATATTATTGAATATTTTACTGCCAGGATTGGGGACTCTGATTTTCACAACCAAGCGCATTCAAGGTTTTATCCAACTCGTACTGACGATCGTCAATGGGATTTTGGTTTTTGCCACACTTGGACTGTGGGGCATATTTGGCGGATTTATTCACTTGGGACTATTAGTGTGGTCGATCGTCGCCACAACTACCTTCATGAGCGAACAAACAGCCAAAAGAGTCGTGCGCGAACATTTGGACAACGAGAATAAGTAGCAGTGAGTTTTCCTGGCGGAAAGGCTCTCGGGAACGGGTCGATATTTTTAGATCCTAGTGAAGGAGGGTAGGTTTTGTTTAAGATCGAACAGTAACATCGACATTAGATTGCATAAAGCGTCGTTTTTATTCCGGGGTTCCCCCGGAATAAAAAAACGACAAGACACCTACCCCTACAGACCCGTAGAATGGATAATAGCCAACCGTAGGAGCTGGTTTATGCCAAAAATCTTCGTCTAACACCATCATCTTCGAGCAAAACAAAGCCATCTACAGTCCGTGGTGTTTTGATACTTTCAGATCGATTTTATACCTGACTTTAACTGATTCTAGTCGATCTCAGCATAATTGAGCTTGGATAAAATATCCTGCCAACAAGTATCACCTAATGTGGATAAGACTAGATGTGCCGATTTTAGCCTGTCGAATGGCCCAACCCCCAATACCCACATCCCTGCCGCCAATCCTGCCGCTACGCCTGCGGGAGCATCTTCAATGACCAAACAATCATTAGGGGCAATGTTTATCGATTCAGCGGCATATAGGAAGATATCTGGAGCTGGTTTGAGATGGGGTACACTATGACCGTCGGCGATAAAATCAAAGAGATGAATAATTCCCAATCGATTGAGGACAAATTCGGCATTCTTACTCGAAGAGCCGAGGGCGATCCTTACTCCGGCGGCATGGAGTTCGGCGAGTAGATTCCCAATCCCTGGGAGGAGATTTGTGGCATCGAGTTCGGCGATTAGTTCTAGATAGTAGTCGTTTTTACGGGTGAGTAGTAGTTGCTGTTGTGTCTGACTAATCCCGCGATCGACGTGGGTAAGATTGCTATTCAACAGGTATGATAGTGCATCTTCGCGATTTAGCCCTAACATGTGTCGATCGTGTGTTGCTTTGTCAAACGGGATGCGTTCCTCATCCGCCAATCTTTGCCATGAGAGATAATGGAAATAGACTGTGTTGGTAATTACACCGTCAAGATCGAAAATAACTGCGGCGATATCTGGATCTCGCTCCGGTTTGGGCATAACTGTACGATATGAGCAAAGGATAGATGGTGACGCTGTTTGGGCGAGTTAGTGGCGATCTAGATTACCATGTGTAATGGTAGATTACCGATCCATAGACTTATTATGCCCGTAAACCCGAACATTTTCTGTAGGGTAAATAGCGCAAGATTTGTGAGACGCGATTACCTCTCTGCTTAGGCAGACGCTCCGCGAACGCCAACGCCAACGATTGGTGACGCTCAATGAGCAACTCAGGGTTATCTACAGCGAGCGTGATTATGTCAACGGGCGGCGATCGCATCAGTTAAGATAGCACTATCCGTCTACTTCTATCCGCATTAGAGATGACTTATTATTTAGCAGCACGTTCGATCTCAGCCGGAATCGATCTAGGATTTGTGGAGTTAGGTTGGTTCAAGGTGTTAATTCTAGCTATTATTCAAGGTATAGCTGGAGTGCTACCGATTAGTAGCACGGCGGTGATGCGGATGACAACTAGTTTATTGGGATGGAAAAATCCGGGTTTGAATTTTGCCATGGTGATGCAACTGGCAAATTCGATCGCGATTTGCGCCTATTTTTGGCAGGATATTAGGGCTTTGATGGGGGGTACGATTCGATCGATTAGGGATCGGGATTATCGGTCGCAAGCATTTAGATTGACTACTGGTATTATAATTGGGACGATGCCGATCGGTCTGTTGGGACTGCTGACTGGAGACATCATCAACGATCCCATTTCCCTATTGCGCGATTTACGGGGGATTGGCGCAGCTTGTATCGTGATGTCTTTGCTACTCACACTCGCAGAATTTCAAGGGAGTAGAAAGCGCGGCTTTGAGCTGCTCGGATTTCCAGATACTTTATGGGTGGGTGTTGCTCAGGTTCTAGCTCTGATTCCGGGAGTATCTCGATCTGGTGCAACGATGACGATGGGTTTATGTTTGGGGATGGAGCGAGAAACTGCTGCCAAATTTTCATTCTTACTCGGATTACCAACGGTGATTTTGGTAGGCTCGATCGAGTTGCATCTATTACTCCAATCTGAGTTAAGTTTGAGTAACTGGTTAATTTTATTATTGGGTTTGACTGCTGGGAGTATCGCCGCTTTTGCGGCTATTTATGGGTTGCTGGAGTATCTAAAAACTCAGAGTACATGGGCGTTTATCTGGTGCCAAATGGCGATCGGTGTCTTGCTAATTGTTGGTTCGATCAAGGGGTTTCTATCTTAGATACTACCGTTTTCGCACTCTTGCTAAACCAGCGAAAATAGATAGATTGACAAAATTCCTTCAGCGGGAAAACTAGATAAGTAAGCGGATTAATCGTGACGATGATATTCCGCACGTCGCGTTTGGCGAGGGCGACAATTGCCCAAGCAATCCACCGCGCTGACATTATCCCTACGGGGTTTAATTGGCTCTTGAAGGGGCCGAGTACGAGTTTCCGAACTATACAGGGTGCGTCTAGTCGGCGCAGCGTGATTAAGTCACCGAGGGCGCGTTTAGACAATTCGTAGAGGGGACTAAAAGCTGGATTGACTTCGGCTTCGGAGGTATTAATCCAGAGTTCTTTGGTGGCTCGATCGTTAGCTCCTGTGACGGTGTTAAAGAAAAGTTCGGCGAGTCTGAGGGCGGAGAAAGTATTTACTTCATAGGCTAGATCGATCGCAGCGGCCGATCGATCGGCATAGACATTGATACCATGATTTATAATTAAGATATCTACCGATCGCAGTTGAGGGAGTAATTCTGATTCGGCTCCCAATTGCCACGATATGACTTTTATCGCTGGATTGAATTCTGGATTTGGTTTGGTGGTAATCGCAATTACTTTCGCGCCTTGCTGGGAGAGTTCATCGACTAATGCTTGCCCTAATGTACCAGACGCACCTGTAACTGCGATTACTTTACCCTTGAGAGCTAAACTAGTGCCTAATAGTCGATCGACTGATGTAAAATGTCCGGCAAAATAAGCATCCGTCTCATCAAAATGATGTCGCCAATGATAACTCCTATTTACTCGCCATTGAGCTGGAATATCGAGCAAAGCTCCAGGTTTGTGACTCAAATCTGTGGCGAGTAACATCCCTTGAGAGCGCAAGGCGGCGGGAATCAAAAAAGCACAGGAATAGATACAACCAAGCCACATGCCAGGATTTTGGGATAATAGAGCGATCGCTGCCGTCAATCCTACCATACAGAGGGCTTCGGGGACATCATTGAGCAGTTGAGATTTTTGGTACATCTCCATATTGGCGATCGAGAAATCTTTGCGATAGGCTTTATGATGTAGCAAATGAAACTGCTTGATGGGTTGCCAATAGTGCCCTGCGATGTGGTACAAATCTCGGATGACCTCAGATAAGAGGATTGAGATGATGCCTAAGATAGATTGGATGATTAGTGGATTCACGCGTAGTTCTCGCCTGGTTTGGGGTGTAAACGATCTCAGCTTTATTTATAACGTATATTTGCGTTGGATTTCGGGGGTAATTTCCCCAAACCTCTTGGCAAGCTAGCTAGCATAGTCTCTAGATTACCCCCCTCAATCCCCCCTTGGAAAGGGGGGAGGTTGGATCCTAGTGGTTAAGCGCGATCGAAATTACCACAACCATTCATTGCCACACCAGAGATCTTACTCCCTCCCCTTTCCAAGGCTAACCTGTAAATTAAAGTATAACGTAGTCTCTAGATTACCCCCCTAAATCCCCCCTTGGAAAGGGGGGAGGTTAGATCCTAGTGGTTAAGCGCGATCGAAATTACAACAGCCATTCATTGCCACACCAGAGATCTTACTCCCTCCCCGCATCCTCGGGGAGGGCTGGGGTGGGGTAAAAGGACTACGCAGCAACTCTATACACCGTAGCCAAGGATGCGGGCTTGCTCTTACTCCCTCCCCTTGGCAAGGGGAGGGCTGGGGTGGGGTAAATCAACCTCCGCTTGCACCCTAATAACCATTCGCCGCCAAAAATTCGGGGGTAATCATCTCCTGATGTGGGGATTTCGATCGTGGTGCGGAGGTTAAGAGCTTTTCGACGTATTTGCCCAAGATATCTGCTTCGAGATTTACCCAGTCGTCGGGTTTGAGTTGGGAGAGATTGGTTTCCTCATAAGTATGGGGAATTACGGCGACACTAAACCAGTCACCATGAGGATGACATTCAGCGATCGTCAAACTGACTCCATTTACAGCAATACTTCCTTTTGATACCAAGTACCGACTGACATCATCCGACCATTGTACGATTAAAGATGGAGGTGCAGCAAAGCGCATTTCCCAAGAAGTAGCCGTAGCTGTAGCCGATACTAGTCTACCGACACCATCGATATGTCCGGTAACAAAATGACCGCCAATCTTTCCACCGACGCGAAGAGATGTTTCCAAATTTACATTAATAGCCGTACGATTTGTTTGACCGATCGTCGTTCGATCCAAACTTTCCGGCGAGACAGTAGCAATAAAACCTTGGGCTAAAATCTCTTCGACGGTTAGACAAGCCCCATCCACTGCTACACTATCACCAATAGTTAAATCGGTTAAGATAAGCGTTGCACCCGACAGCACACATGAAATTTCCCATCTGTCTTCTGTCAAACGGCGTAGATTTCCCAGCGATTGAACTAGTCCTGTAAACATTTATTTTCAGTCAAATTACTATACGCGATTTGGCATTCCTTGAGCCATCCTTGATATACAGCTACATTAATCACTCGATTCAAACTTGTTAGATTAATTACGTTTCGGCTTTTATTTTAAAACTTTAACGCTCTCACCACCTTAACTATCAACCAGAGGAAACAACCATGATCGAGATGAAAGTAGCCGGAATTGCCTTAGACGCTGTATCTCGCAGTCCTATCATTCTACTCAAAGATGCTGCCGATCGCCGCGCATTACCGATTTATATCAGCCAAGAACAGGCAAAAGCAATTATCAATGCCCTCGAAAAGCAAACACCACCCCGTCCATTCACCCACGATTTGATCGTCAATATGCTCGATAGCTGCGATATCAAAGTCGATCGCATCACCATCAATTCGTTGCAAGACAACACCTTTTATGCTTTGATTATCATCAACCATAATGGTGTAATGAAAGAAATCGATGCTCGTCCCAGCGATGCGATCGCCGTAGCCATCCGCACCAAAGCCCCAATCTGGGTAATCGAAGAAGTCATCGCCGATGCGTCTATTCCCGTCGATCGTGATGCTGACGAACAAGAACGTGTAGCTTTCCGCGATTTCGTCTCCAACCTCCGCCCCGAAGACCTCATTCGTAAGGGAGGCTGTTAATATCAGGTGGGATTTTGGATTTTGCGGATGTAAGGGAGTGTTCGGGGTCCCCGACAGTGGAGCACACCAAGCGGATTTTGGATTGAAATTCACCCTCCCTACATCCCTAGTGAAGAGGGCGGGTTTGAATGAATCTCTGGTAGAATCGTCATTAGATTCATAAACCCGCCCCTACAGATCCGTCCCCCCCGCACCCCGTCACCCCATCACCCCCGCGCCCCCGCGACCCCGCAGCCCCGCCCCCCCAAGACCACGCACCC
>JANOPX010000083.1:0-3227 GCA_031422115.1 Chamaesiphon sp. VAR_4_metabat_408
CCGAAGACTTCTCCCTCCGCGAACATTTTGCTGGTGTCAGTCAGAAATTATCCAGATTTGGTGTCCTTCAGGGAGTCAGGAATACTGATTGGCTGTCAACAGTGACTTTAGTAGCTACTTATCACCGTCGAGAGCGATTTGCACAAGACAACATCAGCGTGACTCAATTACCCACAGTCGGCTGCGGTCGTCAGAATATTCTCGATTTAGAATTAGCCGACTACCAACAATTTGCATCGATGACATTAGCCGGATTCGAGCAATCAGCAAAATTCCTGCATGGTTTGGGATTCGTACATCCCGAAGATATCGCCTATCCCAGCCAGCTATTAGCCTTAGCTTCAGTATTAGCAATTGTTGGATTACCAAACGACCTGGGACGTACCCAGCTAGAACGCTGGTGGTGGTCATGTGCGTTTGGAGAGGTTTATAATAATTGGCAGAACAAACGCACCGCTAACGACACGATCGAGATTCCCCGCTGGTTGGCAGGTGGAGCTACTCCCAGCAATATCGATTCAGTCCATTTCGATCGAGCAAGATTATTCCAAGTAACCCGAAGACAGGGTGCAATTTATAAAACTCTGAATGCACTACTCCGCAAGCAGGGCGCAATTGACTTTCTCTCAGGAGAAATCATCCGCGATGTCAAAGCATTTGACGGGGAGATTGAGTCTCATCATGTATTTCCCGAAGCTTGGTGCAAACAGCAAGGAATACCAGCCGCTCGGTACAATTGCTTGCTCAATCGGACTCCACTCAGAAAAGATACCAATCGATTTATCGGCTGTCAACCGCCATCAGTATATCTGGCGCGACTGGTAGATGAGCAGGGTATTTCCAAACAACGATTAAATGAGATTCTGAGATCGCACCATATCGAACCTAAAACATTATGGAATGATGATTTCGACGCTTTTTTAGACTCGCGAATGGGAGATTTATCATTGCTAATAGAAGAGATGATGGGTTTCAAGTTAGCGAGAGGAACTCTAGTCGGGATGAAATAGAAATTTAGCTCCAGTTGTTAATTGTCCTATTGCAAGTCAATCGAGGGGATTATGAGCATCATCACTATTCGTTGCCGTCTAGTTGCTGGAATCAAGCACCAGATTGACAAAAAAAGCATCGAAAACTTCAGTGGGGAAGAACGTGATTTACTGCAAAAGCTATTAGATGATCGGAATCAAGTTAACATTGATAACCCAAAAAACAAAGAGAAGATCTTTCTTGCTAAATCGAGCGAACACGTTCGCCAGCATCTTTGGCAACTATTTCTCATCAGCTCTGCACTGATTGATGAATTACTCGATCGACTTTCCAAACACCCTAATTTCGAGATTTGGAGACAACAGGGCGAACTCCCTGCTGATGAACTCAAAGCTTGCTGGCAGGATCTGAAGAATAGCCCTATATATGATGAAAAGCTACCAGGACTGTTCTTTTATTCTGTACATTCGACGGTTCAGACTATCTATGCTAGCTGGCTAGCCTTAAATCGGAAAAAGCAACGAAGAATTGAGGGATTAAAGCGACTAACTGACATAGTATATAGTGACGAAGATCTTCTCGAAATATGCGACTGTCAATTTGAGCAGCTACAAGCAAAGGCAGAATCAATTCTCACTGACATAGACAAGGAGATTGCTGGCTCTGACAAATCACTAACGAGAATCAATTTATTATTTCAAAAATATGCAGAGCTTCCAGAAGCAGATATACTCAGTCGTTCGGCGATCGCTTATCTGATTCGACATGGCTGTAAAACTGAAGCTAAAATCGAACCTGCGGCAAAGTTTAAAAAGTGGTTTGGAAAGAAGCGCAAGGAAGCAAGGAGACTAGAAACTCAACTAGCAGGTCATTTTCCCAGAGGACGGGATGTCCGAAGTCAAGCTTTGACAAGCTGTTTAGAAACCACGAACAGAGATGATTTTATCGACAAGCTAGAATATCTATTGTGGCGCAATCCGATCTCTCGGAATCCACCGCCGTTCCCTCATCCGATCGAATTTAACTCTAATATATATTTACGATGGCTCAAGCTCTATCGTAAGCAGTATAAATGCACCCGAACAGCATCAGGAGAACCGATCGATTCCATAGAATTAACTCAGCGATTATTTGTTGAGTTCAAAGGATTAACCCAAGGATCTAACTATATCTTTGAAGTTTATTGTGATCGTCGCCAGCTAGATATATTCCAGCAGTTTTTTGATGACGATCGACTTTTGCGGGGTGCTGGCTCAGAAGAGAAATATTCATCAAGTCTATTTACGCTCCGCTCTGCCCATCTCTTATGGGATCGGGACGAATCCCAAGATCTCCATCGTCGTGATAACATGTCAATCGAGACGGCAGAGGAACCCTGGAACACTCATCAACTATATCTTCACTGTGCGATCGAAACTAAATCATTAACGGCTGAAGGAATGCGTGAAATTCAACAGCAAAAAACTCAAAAAGTTAGCAACACCATTGCTAAACAATCAAAAAAAACTGATCCCAGCATCAACGAACAGAAGAGCCACAGAAAAAATCAAACTTTACTAGCTTTGCTCGATCGACCTTTGCCACGACCCAGCCGCCCAACTTATCGGGGTAATCCTCAAATTATCGTCGGCTTAATCTTCGATCCAGTCAAACCAATCTATCTTGCTGTGGTCGATGTAACAACCGGAAAAACTATTACCTGTCGCAGTACACGACAACTACTTGGGGACAAATACCCACAACTCAGCGAATATCGCTTTAAGCAGCAGCACAATAATCATCATCGCAAAAAAAAGAACAAACAAGAGCAGTTTGATCAGCCTACTGAATCAACCCAAGGAGAACACCTAGATCGAATCTTGGCTAAAGCCGTGATTCAAGTTGCTCAAGAATTTAACGCATCTAGTATTGCTCTGCCACCTGTTGATAATAAGATCGAAAAAGCTCAAAGTGAATTAGAAGCCTATGCTGAGGAAGAGATCCCAGAAGATATTGGCACTCAAAAGAAGCTTACTAGCCAAACATCAGTAGTGATTCACAAATGGAGCTATAACCGCTTATCAGGATATCTTAAAAGTAATGCTGCCAAGCTTGATATCGCTGTCGAAACTGGCTCTTTACAATTTTTTGGTACTCTAGTCGAACAAGCTACGGCGATCGCCATGAGTGTTTACAATTCCAGAAAACATGGAAAAAGATAATCGATCTGAATCTAGATCGTAAATTTGCTACAATGT
>JANOPX010000084.1:0-2464 GCA_031422115.1 Chamaesiphon sp. VAR_4_metabat_408
GGGCAATTCATGAATTGCCCCTACCATGTGTCACCCCAAACCCTTGAAAGCTCCTCTTAAACCTCTATGATTTACCCATTTGATTGAGAGCGCGTCCGAGGCGAATTAAGCCCTGAGAACAGTCAAATCGATCGAGATGAACCTCAATAAAAGATACAGATTCGGTATTCGCTTTAGCTGTATCTAAAGCTACTTCCAATTCTCCCTCTGTTCGCGCCTCACAACCCCAACTTTCGCCAAATACTTGAGGAAGTTTGTGATATTTCCACGGCTGAATATCATTATATGGCCCATCTTGGATTACCCGTTCGATCGTATAACCATCGTTATTAATCAACATAATAATCGGGTTGAGCTTGTGCCGAATTATCGTCGATAATTCTTGAGCTGTCATCTGAAATGCACCATCGCCGACAAATACGATCGGGCGACGACTTGGCTCTGCCATTGCTGCACCGAGACAAGCAGGAATAGAATAACCGATCGACAAATAGAAAGCTTGACCGATAAAATGGTTATTGTCACGCATCAATAAATCCATCGTCGCGACGATCGCATCACCAGTATCGGCGATAATCGTCCAATCAGGTTCGATAAAATGGTTCATCCGCTCGTAGAAGCGAAGATTAGTCAGCTTTGCTTCAGGTTGGGGAATAAATGTTCGATCTAAAGCATAGGAACTGGGCTTGATATTTAATGTTTCCGCTGGCTTATATTGTAAATGTTCGATTAAACCATCCAAAAAATCGCCTAGATAGATAGGTTGATAGAAATGATGCTTGATTTTGACGATTTCCGAATTAGCATTGATTAATTTCCCATCATCTATATTCGCTGTATATGCCCCCATATTCATATCAGACATGATTGCACCCAGACAGAGCAGACAATCAGCCGTTTCAACCCGCTCGCGAACGTATTCTCGACTCAAACCGCCGATATAATTGCCGATAAATTGTGGGTGCATCTCCGAGATGCAAGATTTCCCCAGCATCGTCGTGGCAATCGGATAACCCGTAATTTCCAAGAGTTTGAGCAACTTATCTTCCAAGTCAAAGCGATGAAATTCTACCCCTGCGAGGATGGCAGGGTTTTGGGATTTTTCGAGTAGCTCTACCGCTTCAGCAACAGCTTCTTGCAAGGCTGCTCGATTGGTTTGTTTGGCTACTACTGGGGGATGAGTCTCTGGTGGAACACAGGGTAAATTGACCAAATCTACCGGAATTTCGATGTATACTGGTCGCTTGTGATGGAGACAGGCTGCGAGGATGCGATCGATCTGAATGGCGGCTTGACTGGCATCTAAGAGGATCTCTGCGGCTACTGTCACTTTTTCCATCATCGAAAATTGGAGATTATAGTCACCAGTGGTATGATGAAGCAGTAAATTACTATGTCTGGCAGAACTCTTGGGCGCACCACTGATTACCACCATCGGGACTCGTTCAGCATAGGCTCCGACTACAGCGTTAATCAGACTAAAACAGCCAACCCCATAAGTAACGCAAACAGCACTAATTCCCCGCATTCGGGCGTAAGCATCAGCCGCATAGCCAGCATTGAGTTCGTTGCAGTTACAAATTAGTTCGATTGGCGTTTTGACCAAAACATCCATCAAATCGAGTACATAGTCTCCAGGTACGCCGAAGATGCGATCGACCCCCAAAGCTTCCAACCGCTGGAATAGATATTCACCAACTGTAATCATAAGATTTCTCCAAGAATTAGTCTGTGGCTGAACTAGAGCAGAATTGTATCGGTCTACACTTCCTATTGTAACGATTAAAATATCAAGCTTTGTAACCAAATAGACAAACTATCTATTTTAGGAATAATTTATTACTTACCATTTTTAGCATTTTTTGAATGGGTGATAAATTTTAGTGTAGGGGCAATTCATGAATTGCCCCTACACTAAAATTTATCACTCCCCCTTGTGCCATCGGTACCAACTCTGGGAACTGCGAATCGCCAGCCATAGTAGTAATAGAGCGATTAAGCCGCCAGAATTGGGTGCTTTGAAAGCAAATAGTACCAGCAACACACAGAGGATATCTTCGAGGATTACCGCCCAAGTTGGCAATCCTTGGAGCCGATAGAACCAACCCACTCGTACTAATTGCAGTACAAGCGCGAATAAACCCCCGACAACGCCCATCATCCAAATAATCCGATCTGGGTGAAGATCGTAGCGAATGCCCGCCGCCATCGCCATAATTGCCCCTGCTACGGGGCTAAATACTAATTCGACAAGCTGTAGAACTCGTTGTCCCCAGATTTGTTTGGAAATAAATAATTCGAGTACTGCCCAAGGTGCGAGAATACCGATGATAATTGGTGCTGGAATTAGGGTAAGTAGTGGAACTTGATGCCATAAGTCGCGCTGAGTCAAGCCAATGACGAGGAGTGGGAGAGCGACACGCATTCCCGCCGCAGCAGAAACGGAGAGTATGGCGAGGATTCC
>JANOPX010000085.1:0-3752 GCA_031422115.1 Chamaesiphon sp. VAR_4_metabat_408
AATATCGGGTAGCAACTCGGAAATTAGCTCTGGTTGCGATAAAAATATTCGGTAAAAAAGTTTATCTGTCTTCATCTATGAAACAATGATGATTTCATCCGCTACTCAATCTTAGCAGTATTAGAGTACTATCGAGCGATTCTATTTTCCAACTCGATTACTTCCGGTACGCTCCGTGTTGGTCGAAGACCTTTGGGTTCAGTATTGCCCGTCTGGATACTTTGTAGAGGTGCGAGACGAGGGTGAGGACAAAGAGCAGTAGCCTTGAGAAAATTCGATTATCTACTTCGTAATGCCAAGGGCGAGTCTCGATCGGTAATATTTCGATACCGCCAGGAATCAGAAAAGATTCAACCATCTCATCCACAGATAATTGGAGATCCAGCTTACTCAAACTAAGCTTAATCGTTATCTCCCATAGGCTCACAATGCTTAGGTACAAACTATTATTTTCATCCTCAATCGCATCCCTTGCCCCAACACTCAAATTTTTGCTACCTTCTACTAGCCAAATTAAAACATGTGTATCCAACAAGACCTGCATTACATATACTCCACAAAATCATCCAGAGGTGCATCAAAATCTGCCGATGCACTGATTCGTCCATCTAGACAACCAAACAATTGCTTGCGACTAAATTGACGACTTTCTACTTGCAATGTTTGATAATATAGATCGATTGCCTTGCTGAGAATTTCGCTAATCTCTTGCTGAGTCTGTCTTTGAATTGATGCAATTTTTTCAGTATATTTTGGATCTAGTTGAGTGGTAATTTCCATAATTCGATCTACTTACTTGGAATTATAATTATAGCTAATTGTGGGTCGTAACCGAAAGCCTAGCCTTTGGCTAATCTCTGATAGTAATCTTTGCAAGAGATTACCTCTCAGCACGGCTCGCGAACACTCAGCGATGATGATTTCGTTGGCGCAGCCTACCGGAGGTAACCGCCTTGCATCGCGATGTAGCGACGTTATGTATTGGTGCCTGCTGTGAGGAATCGAATATCTCAGGAACAAGCATTAACATCCAACCAGCTTAACAAACTCCCCATCTGACTAAAATCCAAAGCCGCATCTAATAAATCCTCAAGTTGAATCACCGACAATTTTTCCAACCGCTCATTTACGCTCCCATCCAACTCACCTACCCGTCGATTTAGTACCCGCGACACCAATGTAGCCTTGAGAATATTCGATCGTTGGCGTAAATTATGCCCGTGCAGAGTATATGTCTCGATCTCGATTAAAAAACATTGATAATATTATATATATATGATATGGTTTATACATGATATGGGAAATTGTTTTTCACCCAGAATTTGAAGAGTGGTTTGTGGATCTAGAAGTTGAAGTGCAAGACTCAATTGCGATGGTACTTGATGTCTTAGAAGCTCAAGGGGCTGCTTTGGGTCGTCCCTACGTCGATACGATTAAAGATTCTGACTTTATCAATATGAAAGAACTCAGAGTTCAGCATGATGGAGATCCCTATCGTCTACTTTTTGCCTTTGACCCAAACCGCCAGGCAGTTATACTAATTGGTGGAAATAAGCGTGGCGATAAACGTTGGTATGACGTAAATATCCCAATTGCAGATCGTAGGTTTAGAGAATATTTAGAAGAAACAAGTGGAGGCGAGTTTTTATGAGCGGACGACACAAAACATACAGACAAATTAAGGAAGAATTTTCTCCACAGAGACAAGCAAAGATCCAGTCTGGTGCAGAAAAGATTAAAAAAGAGTTGAAAATATTAAGTACTGTCCGACAAGCAGCAGGACTTACACAGGAAGAGTTAGCAGCTTTATTAGATGTTAAACAATCGTATATTTCTCAAGTCGAAAATAGAGAAAACATCACACTTAGTACCCTACTTGGGGCGATCGCAGCAATGGGCGGCTCGATCGATCTTACAGTCAATTTTCCAACGAAACCTTCAGTACAGTTTTCACAGATAGAAACATTATTCCTGTCTGAATAGCCACCGTTAGCGAGATTAGACAAGCTGGTGGTGAGGTAATTCGCACTTCCGGTCGCCGATCGAGCCATGCTACCTTGGTTGGTTTAAACCACGAGCAAATCAGCGAACTTTTTAATCCAACCGTACCAAATCCGGCAAAATATTCAGCCTAATATGGAAGTGAATTATGAATAATCCTCGCATCTTCGCCGATTTCCAGAATGCTGATGCTAAAGGTCGGCTTCGGCTCAATTGTATCGGGACAATCGAAGATTTAAGCCATCAAGGAACTCAGCTAATTGATGGTGGTAAACTATCGATCAGTGGTAGCAAATCTTCCAGATACAGTCGGTGGAATACCAGGCAACAACTCTGAAATTAGCTCTGGTTGTGATAAAAATATTCGGTAAAAAAGTTTATCTGTCTTCATCTATGAAACAATGATGATTTCATCCGCTACTCAATCTTAGCAGTATTAAAGTACTATCGAGCGATTTTATTTTCCAACTCGATTACTTCCAGTACGCTCCGCGTTGGTCGAAGACCTTTGGGTTCAGAATATCCCGTCTGGATACTTTGTAGAGGTGCGAGACAAGGGTGAGGACAAAGAGCAGTAGCCTTGAGAATATTCGATCGACTACCAGAGTAGCTCTTGTAGCTTAGAGAGAGATAGGCAATCGTTGGCGTAGCCGCGCCGCGAGGTAATCGGTATCAGTCGTTGGCTAGCCGCAATTCGCGATCGGAGAAGCTTTCGGCACAAGGCAGAAGCTCTTACCTAACGGTAGGCTGTCGCCAACGGTTACAGGAGGACGAAGTAGGTAATCGTCAATGAGGTTCGCGAGCAAAGCCTATGGTAGAGAATCGCGGCTAGCCAACCAAATCTCCAGATCCGCCATATTAGTAAAGTCCAATAATGCCTCACCAAGCAATTCTAATTGGGCGATAGGTAGCGATCGGATTAGTTCTTGTCGATCGACTCCTAGCACCCCACACCGCCGCTGAAGCTGTCGCACAACTAAATCTGCCTCTCCCCGCTGCAACCCTTGTTCAAGTCCTTGTTCGAGTCCTTGTTCGAGTCCTTTCTGAAGGACATCTTGATAAAACCGAGTCTCACTAAAATTAACTTCTTTTAGATCTAACATTTGTCGTACCTCTTCAAAACTGAGTTGGGGGAACTTATTTACTAGTATAGCTTCAACTAAATCCAACCTGCGCCGAAACTCAGCATCTGTAGGTGGATTTTCCAAGATTGAGCGAGCAGCAATACCGACTTCTAGATCTGGCAAAATTAACAGTCGTAAAATCGCTAAGTTCGGGCTTAAATTGCTCAAAGGTAGCAAATCTTCGAGATACAGTCGTTGTACTTGAGCCTCCAACTCCAATCGATATGGCACTTCCGCGCCCAAATCCTGACTGCGACAGTTTAAAATTAGCAGACCTTGCCAGGGTCTATTCGCCTTATACTGTTTGAGATATAGAAATATTCCCGCAAAAAATCGACCATAAAAGTCAGCATCGCTTTGCATTTGGGCTTCAAAAAAGACCAATGGCAAACTCAAGTCATCCGATTTGGGTGTGAGTAAACCATCTAACCTTACTTCGGTTTCTTTGACAACTGGAGCACTATATTCAAACTCGCAGTCAGGGGGAATATCGGGTAGCAACTCGGAAATTAGCTCTGGTTGCGATAAAAATATTCGGTAAAAAAGTTTATCTGTCTTCATCTATGAAACAATGATGATTTCATCCGCTACTCAATCTTAGCAGTATTAGAGTACTATCGAGCGATT
>JANOPX010000086.1:0-6792 GCA_031422115.1 Chamaesiphon sp. VAR_4_metabat_408
CGGGGCGGTACTCGATCGGAATGGTCTTCGCCCAGGACGTTATTATGTGACGACTGACGATCTGGTGATTATGGCATCGGAAGCGGGTGTGCTGACGATTCCGCCAGAAAAAGTGGTGACGAAGGGACGGTTGGAACCAGGGAAGATGTTCATGGTGGATACTGTCGCTGGGCGGATTGTGAGCGATGAGGAAATCAAGCACGAGATTACTAGCGCACATCCTTACCAAGAGTGGTTGGACGAGCATTTGGTAAGGTTAGAGGACATTTCGAGTCCTGAATCCCCCCCAACCCCCCTTAACAAGGGGGGAGCCGGAGCAGAGTCTCTCTTGTCCCCCCCTTCCCAAGGGGGGCTAGGGGGGATTCTTCAACGTCAAATGGCTTTCGGCTACACTTTTGAAGAGTTGCGGATGCTGATTACGCCAATGGCGCGGGATGGCGTGGAAGCAACGGGTTCGATGGGAACTGATACGCCGTTGGCGGTGTTGTCCGATCGACCCAAATTACTCTACGATTACTTCCAACAACTATTCGCTCAAGTAACTAATCCACCGATCGATTCCATTCGAGAAGAAATTATTACTTCGGCGCAAACTACGATCGGCTCGGAGCGGAATTTACTCCAGCCAGAACCCGAAAGTTGTCATTTAATCGCCCTCAAATCGCCGATTTTAAGTGATGCTGAACTGGCGAAATTAAAGCACTTAAATGAAGGTGGATTTAGCTCTGTTACTATCCCAATGTTATTCAACCCTAAAGATGGGGTGAAAGGTCTGGAAGCAGCCTTAGATGTGATTTTTGCAGCAGCAGATAAAGCGATCGAGTCTGGTATAAGTATCTTAATTTTGAGCGATCGAGGTGTTAATGCTGAAACTGCACCGATTCCCGCTTTACTAGCAATTTCCGGCTTACATCATCATCTAATTCGCACGGGTACACGTACTCGCGTTGGACTGGTATTAGAATCTGGCGAACCCCGCGAAGTCCATCACTTTGCAACGTTGATCGGTTATGGTTGTGGTGCGATTAATCCTTACTTAGCATTTGAGACGATCGAGGATTTAATTAACCAGAAAATCTTACTCGATGTTGATTATCCCACGGCTGTTAAAAACTATATTAAAGCAGCAACTAAAGGCGTAACTAAAGTCGCTTCTAAGATCGGAATTTCCACGATTCAAAGTTATCGCGGTGCCCAGATTTTTGAAGCAGTCGGCTTGAATCAAGTTACGATCGATAAATACTTTACCCGCACCGCCTCGCGGATTGAAGGTGCTGATGTGGGCGTAATTACCCAAGAAACGATTACCCGTCACACCCACGCCTTCCCCGATCGACCTGCCAAAGGTGCTACGCTCGATGTCGGCGGTGATTATCAGTGGCGCAAGGATGGCGAAGAACATCTATTTAGCCCCGAAAGTATTCACGCTTTGCAACAGGCGGCGCGGACAGGTAAATACGATCTGTATCAAAAATATGCCAAGCTGATTAACGAGCAGGATAAAAAACACTTTACCCTGCGCGGCTTGTTAGATTTTAAACCGCAAACAGCCATCCCGATTGAAGAAGTAGAACCGATCGAGAACCTCCTCAAACGCTTTAAAACTGGGGCGATGAGCTACGGCTCCATCTCTAGTGAAGCACATGAAGGACTAGCGATCGCGATGAACCGGATCGGCGGTAAATCCAACACAGGCGAAGGCGGCGAAGATCCCGAACGCTACACTTGGACAAACGAGCAAGGCGACTCCAAAAATAGCGGCATCAAACAAGTAGCCTCAGGACGATTCGGCGTTACCAGCCTCTACCTCTCCCAAGCCAAAGAAATCCAAATCAAAATGGCACAGGGAGCCAAACCAGGCGAAGGCGGACAACTCCCAGGTAAAAAAGTTTATCCCTGGATTGCCAAAGTCCGCCACTCCACCCCAGGCGTAGGGCTGATTTCACCACCACCGCACCATGATATCTACTCGATCGAAGATCTCGCCGAACTGATCCACGATCTCAAAAATGCCAATCGGGATGCGCGAATTAACGTCAAACTAGTATCCGAAGTCGGAGTCGGCACGATCGCCGCAGGGGTAGCCAAAGCCCACGCCGATGTAGTATTAATCTCCGGCTTCGACGGCGGTACCGGAGCCTCCCCCCAAACCTCAATCAAACACGCCGGATTACCCTGGGAACTTGGACTTGCAGAAACCCACCAAACCCTCGTCCTAAATAACCTCCGCAGCCGCATCGTCGTCGAAACCGATGGACAACTCAAAACCGGACGAGACATCGCGATCGCAGCCCTTCTAGGTGCCGAAGAATTCGGATTCTCCACCGCCCCCCTCGTCACCCTCGGCTGTATTATGATGCGCGTCTGCCATCTGAATACCTGCCCCGCCGGAATCGCCACCCAAAACCCCGAACTCCGCGCCACCTATACCGGAGATCCCGCCCACACCGTCAACTTCATGCGATTCATCGCCCAAGACTTACGGGAAATCATGGCATCCCTCGGCTTCCGCACCCTCAACGAAATGGTGGGACGCACCGATATCTTAGAATCCAAACAAGCGATCGCCCATTGGAAAGCCAAAAACATCGACCTCTCGAACTTGCTCTACCAGCCCGAAGCAGGTGCAGAAGTCGGACGCTATCAACAAATCGCTCAAGACCACGGACTTGACAAATCGCTCGACATTACTACTTTATTAGACTTATGCAAAGACTCGATTCTGGATGGCAAACCCACTAAAGCTACTCTCCCGATCTGCAACGTCAACCGCGCCGTCGGTACCATCCTCGGTAACGAAATCACCAAAAAACACTGGCACGGACTCCCCGAAGATACCGTCCACCTCCACTTCCAAGGTAGTGCCGGACAAAGCTTCGGCGCATTTATCCCCAAAGGCGTAACCCTCGAACTCGAAGGCGATGCCAACGACTACATCGGCAAAGGACTCAGCGGCGGTAAAATCATCCTCTACCCCTCACCCAAATCCACCTTCATCGCCGCCGAAAACGTCATCATCGGCAACGTCGCTCTCTACGGAGCCACTAGCGGCGAAATCTACATCAACGGCATGGCAGGCGAACGTTTCTGCGTCCGTAATTCTGGTGTCAGTGCGATTGTAGAATCGATCGGCGATCACGGCTGTGAATACATGACAGGCGGACAAGTCATCGTTTTAGGTAAAACCGGACGCAATTTCGCGGCGGGGATGAGTGGCGGTGTTGCCTACATCCTCGACGAGCAGGGTGATTTCCCGACGCGCTGCAATACCCAGATGGTAGGGTTGGAAACGCTTAGTGATGCTGAAGAGATTGCGAAGTTGAAGGGTTCGATCGAGAAACACGCCCAATATACCAAGAGTCAGAAGGCGATCGCAATTCTGGCTAATTGGGATGATCTGGTGCCCAAGTTCGTGAAGGTGATGCCGCGTGACTATAAGCGGGTGTTGCAAGCGATTCAGAATGCGCTGGCTTCGGGGTTGAGTGGTGACGATGCGCTCGATGCTGCGTTTGAGGAGAATTCCCGCGATGTGGCTCGAATTGGGGGGAGTTAGGTTCAGTTATCCTTAATGACTCGTAATTCCCAAGTTTTGAACTAGGGATTACGAGTTACAGCCAACTATCTATTTCTCAAATATTATTTAGGAATCAATCTAATGAATGTCGCTGAACAAATCGATAATCTCCAATTAGAAATCGACAAGAAGAGACAAGAAATTAGACCAGATAATTACTCAATGTCGATTGGAGAACTGATTAGTCTTTACGAGCAACATGAAATTGAAATTCATCCAGAGTTTCAAAGATTCTTTCGCTGGAATGAATATCAAAAAACTAGACTAATTGAATCCATTATCCTGGGATTTCCCATTCCACCGATCTTCGTGTCTCAGCGAGAAGATGGTGTCTGGGATGTAGTCGATGGATTGCAACGTCTATCGACGATCTATGAGTTCATTGGTATCCTCAAGGATGAAAATGGAGAAAAGTTGAAGCCGTTAGAACTCAAGGGAACAAAATATCTTCCCTCTTTCGCAGGGAAAATGTGGGAAGATTCGGAACATCTTGAAGGGTCGAGAATAGGATTGACACCTCCACAAAGACTGTTAATCAAAAGAGCGAAAATCAACATCAATATTCTGCAAAAAGAAAGCGATCCATCTGCAAAGTATGAGTTATTCCAAAGATTGAACACGGGTGGCTCTATTGCCAATCCTCAAGAAGTTAGAAGTTGCATTATTGTTAGCTTGAATCCGAGTCTATATAAGTGGATGAAAAAATTGAGTGATGATGATAATTTTCAATCTTGTATTGCATTTAATGACAAGTTGCTTGACGAACAGTATGATCTAGAAATATTGTCTAGATTTTTAGTTTTAAGATCGATCGAAATCTCAGATTTAAAAGGATTGGGAGATGTCGATTCATTCTTTACTGACCGAATGGTTAAAATCGCTGAAGATTCACAATATAATCGTGACGAAGAAGAGCAAGCTTTTCAGACTACGTTTACCTTATTAAATAAAAGTAATGGAGGAGAAAGTTTTCGGAAATATGATTCTAGCAAGCAGAAATTTTGTGGTGCTTTTCTACTTGCTCCATTTGAGACAATTGCATTGGGAATTGCATACAACTATACAAAGTACACCGACATGGAGATTAGCGATCTTAAAAATAAGATCGCCAGTCTGTGGTCAAATACAGAATATACATCTTCATTTGGGAGAGGTAAAGATGCAAGTACTCGCTTACCTAAGTTGATTCCTTTTGGTCGTCAGTTCTTTGCTTAATGAATAAGATCCGTACTGTAGAAAATTTAAGCGATCGGTTGTCTGAAGATCTAGCTTGGCGAAAAAAAGAATTATCAGATTTAAATAGTTTAATTAGTAGTAGAGATTTTGCAATTAGCAAACACAATGCTATGTTGCGAAGTGGCATAACACTTTTATATGCCCATTGGGAAGGATATATAAAAAATGCAGGAACTTGTTACTTGGAATTCGTGTCAAGACGTAAACTTACTTATGTTGAATTAAACATGAATTTTGTAGCAATAGCCATGAAAGACAAGCTGCAAGAAGTTAAGGAAACTAATAAAGCTACTGTATTTACAGAAGCAACTAAATTTATTATTACTCAGTCTAGTCAAAAAAGTTCTATTCCCTATGAAGGAATTATTTCTACAGCGTCTAATCTATCATCAGCCATATTGCGAGAAATCATATGTATTTTAGGTCTAGATTATTCTTTTTATGAAACCAAGGAAAACTTAATTGACGAAAAACTTCTTAAGCGAAGGAATACAATAGCTCATGGTGAATCTTTACCATATTTATCACTTGATCGAGACGAGTATTTTGAAATACATCTGAAGATTTTAGAAATGATGGAAGATTTTCGTACTCAAATTGAAAACAGTGCAGTTTTAGAACTCTATCTTCGGCAACCTGATAATTGAAATGCTGATACCTATTCCTATCATATAAAAAGATTTTTAGTCAAAGATATTAATTACAATGCTGATGGTGGGAAAATTCAATCGTGATAATGTTCGATCGGGCTTTGGGCTATCGATCCTTGTTGCCTAAATGTGGGAATGGTAAACTTGAGTCATATTCAATCTGCCCTATCACATCATGAGTACGATCGAATCGATAGTCCAGGAACTAGAGAAAATCCCCGAACCAATGCAACTAAGCGTTCTAGCATTTATTCGCTCTCTTGAAGGATCGGCTACCCCTGAAAATCATCAGCCTTCAGAACTACCTCCAAGAATTTTGGGGCTAAATCGCGGCGCAATGAAAATGAGCGATGACTTTGATGAACCACTACCAGATGAATTTTGGCTCGGCGAAGAATGAGGATTTTGTTAGATACTCATATCTTTATCTGGATGGCGACAGAACCAGAACGCTTATCGCCGAGATTCACTGAATCAATTATCGACCGTCAAAATAGCTTATTTCTTAGCTTGGCGAGTATTTGGGAAATCCAAATCAAAGTAGCTTTAGGAAAACTAGATTTAAAAGGCGATCTCGCAACAGTTGTAGATATTCAGATCGAGGAAAACTCTATTCAGTTACTATCGATCGACTTGAAGCATATTTACGCACTGTCAAATCTACCTGCTCACCATCGAGATCCTTTCGATCGATTGTTAATTGCTCAATCTCAAGTCGAAAAAATGACTTTAGCTACTGTAGATGGTGCTTTCGATCGATATGAGATCGATCGGCTTTAGTCTCGCTCAATCTGTTGGTAACTGATAAATGACTTTAGCAACTGTGGATGGTGCTTTCGATATGAGATCGATCGGTTTTAGTCTCGATCGATCTGTTGATAACTTATAAATGACTTTAGCAACTGTAGATAGATCGAGATCGAATATCTCACGCCACCAATATAATTCATCTCGCATCGAAATTTTTTGCTGACTCCAGCCAACAGTGGTTAAATCAACCCCACCAAATGTTAGATGATCGAGTTCCATTAGACATAATCGATCGAGATGAAGGTTTACAACAAACAGAAGCTCTATTAGAGAAAATGGCTGAGATTGTCGATCGAGCAATTAAAGTATTTAATAATGAGTCAGTTGCTAAAAATTGGCTGCGTACACCCAACCCATATTTAGGTGATTTAATTCCACTAAATAGCTAAAGTAAACTAATTGTAATTCTGGATTGATTTCACTTACAGCCAGGATGCTACCTCAGCATAGCCTAGACCCTCCCGAATCACTTCAGGAGGGTCAATTGTCATGTCCAAGATGGTTGAGCCTTCCATGCCTGGT
>JANOPX010000087.1:0-29641 GCA_031422115.1 Chamaesiphon sp. VAR_4_metabat_408
GGGGGACGGGGGGACGGGGGGACGGATCTGTAGGGGCGGGTTTATGAGATTACCTCCGGTAGGCTTCGCCAACGATGACGCTTTTACTAGAGATTCATTCAAACAAAGCCCTCCTCACTAGCGATGTAGGGAGAGGGTAAATTTCAATCCAAAATCCGCTTGGTGTGCTCCACTGTCGTCGTCTCGGGTCACCCGAGCCGTGGGAACAAAGGACACTCCCTTACATCCGCTGTCTTGACTGAAACACATGGCTAGGCGGGTCCCCCGCCCAGCGCGGAGGTTTCCTCCGCGTGATTTCAGTCGCAAAATCCAAAATCCCCTAATTCCCTCGATAGGATTGAAAGCTGTAGAAATTGTAGATATCAAATAAACCACCAACAAAACCACAGGCGAGACTGATGGTTAACATGCCTTGCCAAGGGGAGCCACTGCCAAATGTATTGAGAAAAGCGAGCAGTGTATTGGTGGTAAGTTGAGCGACAGACTCTAATCCAGGAATGTAGGATAGCAGCCAAGTACTAACCAAGCAACCGGAGATCGGAATCGTTGGTGCGATCGAACTAAATAGTGCAGCAAGGGCTAGAGAACGCAGGAAGTTTGATGACACGATCTTAATCTAACCTGCCTGATGGCCGAAAGAACAGTGGTGACGATAGTAGCTCACTCACATATCATAGGTTGAGCGATGGACGATCTATCAGTTCTGTGAAGAATCTTAAAAGATCGTTAAACTTTTTGACAATTGAGGGGAAATCTACATCTAGTCCGTCGATCGAGCCAAATACTGAGAGAACCATCATCCAAGCTCTCATAAAGTTTTGCAACTGTTAAGGTAATCTAAAAGAGTAGCAAGATCGCCAATTTTTCCTCGAAACACACATCACGATCGCAGGCAACGATCGGATTCGTGCCTCAAAACTATAATGAATTACCACTCAGCAGCAGATACCACTTTATTGAGACAAGTCTTTAGTCGCATCAACGGCGACAGTTGCCCCAAACATTACAATTTTCATATGCACACCATCTGCTCGGATGGGAAGCTCACTCCAGAAGCTCTGATGAGTCAAGCTGTCAAGATTGGATTACAAGGATTGGCAATTACAGATCATCACAGCATCAATAGTTATTATCGGGCAACTGAGTGGCTGGCAGAACATGCCATCGATGGGATAAAACTATGGACGGGAATTGAAATTACCACCTATCTCGCCCCCGTAGATGTACACATTCTAGGTTATGGTTTCGATCCTACACATCCAGACTTAGCTCCCTATTTGACTGGCAGCGAGCCAAAAGGTGCGGATGCTCGCGCCGAACAGGTTATTTCTGCGCTCCATGCGGCTGGGGCTATTGTGGTATTAGCTCATCCCGCCCGCTATCGCCGCCCAGCTAGCGAATTGATTCCTGCCCTAGTCGCTCTGGGCATCGATGGCGTAGAAACTTATTATGCCTATAACAATCCCAATCCTTGGATCCCTAGCTTCGAGCAAACAGAAACAGTCAAGCGACTGGGAAACAGCCACAATTTGCTTCATACCTGCGGCACTGATACTCACGGATTGGATTTACTGCACCGTTTATAATAGCGACTAAGCCACTCTTTTGGCAATGCTTCTATTTTTATGCACTAATATTAGTTTTTGTCAAGTAGAAATATGTATAATCCCTAATTGCCAATCCGATCGTTGTTGTTTATGATAGTCGGGTAGAGATCGGATCCGACCCACCTAAGTACTCCTCAGTAACTTTTGGATACAGGTACCCTACTTAGGTAGTCAGTATCTTCGGGTTAGTTGTAGATCGAATAAATGTTTTGCATCCGCAGCACTTAGATGGCATCAAATTCAGTTAAACCTCTTAATGGTCAACAAGTACCAATGGATAACTATTCTGCTCGTGGACTGCTGGAAATGACCAAGCAGGCAGAAACAGATGTGGGGCATCCAGAACTCAAATTGGACAATGAGGGCGGCCATACCGCCACATTAACAGCATTTCCCACCACCCCAGAACATAGCGATTTACCGACGGAAGATATTCGAGTAGCGGCACTCAAAGCCACTCTAGAACGGCATCGCGGCGATCGCCAAATCGTCCTATTACAAGACTTTCCCGATCCTGATGCTCTATCTGGAGCCTGGGCATACCAACTGATCGCCAAGCAGTATAATATCAACTGCGATATTATCTATGCGGGAGCACTCAGCCACCAGGAAAATATCGCCCTCGTCAAATTGACTGGATTGCCAACCAAGAAGATTGCCGCCGTCCATTTCAAAGAAAAAGATTTGAGTGGCTATCAAGGCTGCGTACTAATTGACAACCAAGGCACTACCTGTCAGTTGCTAGCTCTCGTTCGCGATGCTGGTATTCCGATTACGGTGATTATCGATCATCATAGTCTACAAGAAGATCTCAACGCTGAATTTGTCGATATTCGCCCATCTAGTCGCGCGACGGCGACTATTCTCACCCAGTATCTTCAAGCTGGGTTATTGCGGCTCGATAGCAGTATTAGCGAGCATGTCAAATGTGCCACCGCGCTGATGCACGGTTTGCGCTCTGATACCAATCGATTGATGCAGGCGCAGGAAGAGGACTTTATGGCGGCGGGGTATCTCAGTCGCTTTTATGATGCTCAATTGTTGAATGCCATCCTCCATGTATATCGCTCGAAACGGGTGATGGAGGTGATTCAGAGATCTCTTACCAATCGTGTCGTGCAGAACAATTTCTCGATCGCTGGCGTGGGATACTTGCGCTATGAGGATCGGGATGCCATTCCTCAAGCAGCGGACTTTTTGGTGACTGAGGAAAACGTCCATACGGCGGTTGTATACGGCATCGTTCGCGATGAGGATGATGAAGTCGAATTAGTCATCGGCTCCCTGCGTACGTCCAAATTAACCCTCGATCCTGATGAGTTTATCAAGGAAGCCTTTGGCAAAAATAGCGAGGGGAGATTTTTTGGTGGTGGGCGGTTTACGGCTGGTGGGTTTGAGATCCCGATCGGCTTTTTGTGTGGATTCAATGACAATTCAGATTTCTCCAAGATGAAATGGGAAGTATTTGATAACCAAATTAAGCAAAAACTCTTAAAATTGGTCAATCCGACAGATAGTTACTAGTTGTTGGTATAAATTCAGTCGGTCTTTATGTTAAGGTTCTGGTAAATCTGGATTGAGTTGAAACTAACTCAGTCGGTTTTGGTGTAGTGTCTCATCTTTTGGCTTGCTTGGTTGGAGCAGCTCGAATATGGGTACTTTATATCTATAAAACTCCCTTAGCCTAGATTGAGTTGATGACGGATAAATTACTTACATCTCACGGGCTAAAACTATTTTTAAAAACTGGCAGCGCGATCGCGTTGGGGTTATTTTGCCTGGGAATAGTTGGGGTTGAGTTTGGCAAGTGGTGGGCAAAGCATAACTTGTCGCCAATTTTGGAGCAAGAATTGACCAAAAGTCTCAAACGCCCAGTCCGAATTGGGCAGATTGATGAGGTTTCTCTCAATAATGTTCGCATTCGTAATGTGAGTATTCCGGCGAGTGGAAGTGAGTTGAATCGGCTGCAAGTTGGGGAAATTAATGTTGATTTTAATCTACTTAAACTAGCGATCGATCGATCGATCGATATCGATGTTCGGGTAGTTTCACCGAATATTTATCTCGCCCAAAATGCGGCGGGAAGTTGGGGCAAGATTCCCGCTCAAGAAAAGGCTCCCGATAGTGCTGTCAAGGTCAAAGTTCGGACGATTAAAATTGATGGCGGGATAATTACCGTCGTTCCTTATAGTCAGACTCCTCAACCAGTTGAGCTGAGTAAGATTAATATTCAGGCGAATATTGACGATCCTCAAGCTCAGGTAGATTTTAAGGCGAATGCTCGATTTGGGCTGGATGGAAATGTCCGGGTAGAGGGCAAAAGTTTGGTTGCTAATGGACAAACTCAATTAGCAATTAGTGGCGAAAAATTGGATGCAGCGGCGGCGACTAGAGTTGTCAAAATTCCAGAGGTGACGATCGATCGAGGTACTGTTGATGGTAATTTGAATTTGGCGATTCAGCCAGGGAAATATCTCAAGATTGCCAGTAATTTATTAGTCACTGATGGTAAAGTTACTATCAACCAGGTACCGCGAAGTTTGGATGCTATTAATGGTAGGATTCAGGTTTCGGAGCGCGATGTCAAGTTCGATAATGTTTCGACTAAATACGATCGAGTTGCAGGGATAGTTAGTGGTAGTTTAGATTTTTTGGATGGCTACCGACTTAAAGCCAAGACTAGCCCAGTTAGTTTGCCCGATCTTGTCAAAAGTATTGATGTAGTTTCACCTTTTGCCTTAGCTGGAGCGGCGATAGGAGAGTTGGAATTAACGGGTAAATTAGATCGACCTATTTTGGCGGGGACGTTTGTAAATAGTCAAATTAGTCAGGTAGATCGAGTTCGAGTCGATCGGGTTAATGGTAACTTTAAATTGGCTGATGGTCGAATTAAATTGCAAGCAGTTATCGAACCTAAATTAGGCGGGAAGGTGACAACTCAAGGGGAGATTGAGCTTTTAAAAACTCCAGTGGTAAGGTTTGGCTTTCAAGGTGAGAATATCCCTGGGGACAGTCTCAGTCTGCTGTATGGAGCCAAATTACCCCCTCAGCTCAAAATCGGTGCTACTCAGGTAAATGGTACCGTTGTGGGGGCTGGTGAGAGGATCTATACGAATGTTCGCGCCGTTGCAGCTCAAGCCACTTATCCAGTGACTACGGATCTTCAGATCGATCCTCAAGGGAATTTATCGATTCGGGATGCTCGGATCCAAGTTGCTGGTGGAACTGTGCGCGGGGTGGGCAAAGTAAGCCGCACTAATTGGGATGTGAAGTTGCAATCTCAGGGTTTGGATACTCAGCAGTTGGCGAAAATTGGCGGGCAAAATCTACCGAGTGGATATCAGGGGAAGCTTTTTGGGAGTATTCAGGCGCAGGGATTGAATAGCAATCTGGAACTCGACTCGATTCAAGCAAGTGGCAAGTTGGGTTTACAGTTAGGCGCAGGGCAAGTCGATAGTAATTACTTTACAATCGATCGCGGTCGTTGGCAAGCTAATGTCCAGACTAATTCGCTGAATCTAGCACAGCTCGACCGAAGTTTGCCAGTTGGATTGGTGAGTGGTAATTTTGTTGTGGCGGGGAATAGTTTGAAGCAGATTAACCCCAATACAATATTTGCGAAGGGCAGCGGTAAAGTCGCATTGAAAGGGGGTGAGATTCAATCCTCGAACCTCAATATTGGAAATGGTAAATGGCAGGGGATATTTACAGCTAATAATTTTAATCTCGCTACACTAAATCCTCAAGTTAATGGCAAACTTAGTGGTAAGTTTAATCTCGCTGGCGATTTGCAAAAGTTTACCCCAGCATCAATTCGCGGTATTGGCGCGGGGACGGTGAATTTAGCTAGTGGTAGAATTGATGGGACTAATCTATCGATCGATCGCGGTAAATGGCGTGGAGATATAAAGGCATCATCATTAGTTGTTGGTGCTTTGGCTCCAAATATACCCAAGCAATTTCAGAAAGGCATAGTCGATGGTAATTTGCGAGTTGGTGGAGATTTGGCGCGGTTAGATGTCAATAGTCTGAATGTGACTGGTGATGGTAAATTAAGTTGGGCGGGTGGGGTAGTAGTAGGCAAATCGATCGATATTAAAGCGGGTAAGTGGCGTGGAGATTTTGCAGTCGATCGATTAAAGTTGGGTAATATTAGTGAATCCCTCCCTAGCAATTTTAGATCTGCACAGCTCAGTGCAAATTTTAGTGCAGCAGGTGAATTGGCTAAATTAAATCCCGATCGAATTCAGCTTCTGGGTAGTGGTGAATTGAAGTTGGCTGATGGGAAGATCGGGTTCGATCGAGCAGAGCTAAATCGAGGGAATTGGCAAGCAAAACTGAATGTCGATCGAATCAAATTAGGTAGCCTAAATAATAAACTGCCCGCTCAATTACAGTCATCTATATTAGCTGGAAAATTCAATGTAGCTGGAAACATTAATCGTCTCACACCAACAGATATTCGAGTCAATGGTACGGGACAAATCGGCAATACATTCGGTGGGAATATCCAACTAGCGAATGTCGATCTAAATGGTGGAATTTGGGAAGCCACAGTTAGAGCCGACAGGTTGAATATTAATAGTCTCGCTAAATTTGCTCCGCCAAATAGTATCGCCAGTCAAGCAACGGGATCTTTGAGTGGCAATCTTCAGCTAGCCGGAGATGTGCGCGATAATAACCCTGCTAAAATTCAAGTATCAGGACGATCGGTATTAACGAACTTTAAAGCAGGAGGATTGACATTCGATCCAAATTTGATTGGAAATATTCAGACTAATTCAGTGCAGGGCATAGATATTGACTTTGCTGGAAAAAGTGATAGATTCGCATTCAAACTCGATCGCAATCTTCAACCGCAAAACTTTGCCATCGAACAACAAGGCATCATTGCTAATGGTAAAGTTGCTAACCGAATATTAAACGTCAATGTCCAACAGTTTCCCATTGACTTGCTCAGGCAATGGATTCCGGCAAGTGCCGGAATTCAACAATACCGACTGAGCGGAATGGCAACAGGCAACTTAGATATTAACCTGGCAAACTTTGAAGTTACTGGAAAGCAAATTGAAATTGTCAAGCCTACTTTTGGTGCATTTGAAGGCGATCTTTTTCAAGGTAATTTTCGATATGGTAATGGACAACTAAGTATTACCAATACCGAAATTCAACGGGGTAAACATACATATTTAATTACAGCTAATGTTACCCCATTTGCCAAAAAGCCTACCTTCAGAGCAAAACTCCAAATTCCCAGCGGATCTCTCGAAGATATCCGCGATTTGGTACAGGTTTTTAGTGTTGACGATCTACTAACGCCACTGAATCGACGTAAATATGGCACCATCAAAGATCTAGATGCCAAAACTAGTGAAACTACCTATCAGAGTAAAAATCTCAACACCGAAATCCTGCGTTTATCTGAATTACGGAAATGGCTAAATCGAGAAACAGATCGTCAATCTGCAAGTACAGCAATTCCAGACTTACGAAATTTGAATGGAGATATTAGTGGAAAAATCGAGATTGCTAGTAATCCCAAAGCAGGAATTAGTGCTGACTTTGATTTTCAGGGACAAGATTGGCAACTAGAACGATATAATCTCGATCGAATCCAAGTTACTGGAAATTGGCGCAACAATCGACTCCATCTAGCACCAATCGATCTTACCGTCAAAGATACCCGTTTGACGATCGCCGGAGATTTTGAAGCTAATAACCAGAATGCAATACTTACACTCAAAAACTTCCCCGCCGAATCATTAATGGGGCTGGTTAAGACACCCATAGATGTTAGTGGAGGCATAGATCTAAATGCCCAAATTACTGGCGATCTATTTAACCCCCATCTGAGTGGTAACGTCACCCTCAATAATGCTCGACTCAACGAAACTCCACTCAAATATGTCGCAGGTAGTTTTAACTATTGGGATGGACGACTGAATTTTGATAGTAATGCCAACTTTGATACTTTACTCGCGACAGAAAGCTTGCCAATTAGAATCAATGGTAGCGTTCCGTACCAACTTCCCTTCGCCCTCAAATCACCTGCAAGCAATGCTCTCAGAGTCGAGATGACGCTCCAAGATCGAGGATTACAAATGCTCGATGTCGCCACCAAAAAACAGCTAGCCTGGATTGGTGGTAAGGGTAAAATTCTCCTGAATATTGATGGTGAGTTAAGTCCTGAAGGTAAGTTTAAGAGTCTTTCGGCTAACGGTATCGCCACGATTAGTAAGGGGAATATTAAGAGTGTTGCACTTGCAGAACCATTGCGGGATATCGATGGTGAAATTGTATTTGACTTCGATCGGATCGATGTGAAAAAATTGGATGGGACATTCTCGAATTCATCATCTCCAGCTAAAAATGGCGGAAAAGTATCGATCGCCGGAATTATCCCGATTTCCAACTCTATTTTCATCGATCCTATTAAACGCCTAAATGTCTCCATGAAAGGGATTGCGATCGATCTCCCCACCAAGTATAAAGGTAATATCGATGGTCGATTAGGCATAATTGGTACCGCCCTCAATCCCGCTCTAACTGGCGAACTCAAACTCAGCAACGGGCAAGTCTTCATTCCCGAATCCGCCAATACCACAGACACGATTTTGGGAGTCAATACCGCCACCACCATTCCTACTCCCAACCCGCTTCAATTCCGCAACCTCGATCTAATTCTCGGTGATAACGTCCAAATCGTCCGTCCGCCGATCCTCAGTTTCTTGGCGACTGGTAAACTCAGCATTAATGGCACCCCAGACGAGATTCGCCCCTTGGGACAGGTACAACTTCAAAAAGGCTCGATCGATCTGTTTACGACCCAATTTCGCCTTGCTAACGGCTATGCTCAAACAGCGGACTTCTTCCCCAATTTGGGTACCGAACCCGTACTCAACTTGCGCCTCTATGCCAAAACTCTAGAAAGTACCGCAAATCCGCTCTCACAGCGCAACTCGATTACCCGTACTGCCAAAGGTAGCGAAATTAATGAAACTGCTGACTTTTATGGTACCAGTCTCGGCTCCGTCCAAACCATCCAAGTGGAAGCCAGAGTCTCAGGTTTAGCCAGCCAGCTCACTCAAAGACTCGAACTCACCAGCACCCCACCGCGCACCCAACCAGAAATTCTGATCCTCTTAGGTGGTGGTTTAGTCCAACAAATTGGCTCTGGAGAAAACAATATCGGACTGGGCATCATCAATTTGGCAGGTTCGAGTGTGCTTAATAATATTCAAGATAAAATCAGTGAAGCCTTTAGCCTACCAGATCTTCGACTGTTTCCAACTATTTCCAAAGAAGCTAAAACTAACAGTAGTTCCACTTTAGGGATTGCGGCTGAAGTTGGTACAGATATCACCCCAAAAATCTCCGCTTCGGTTTTTAAAATCCTCACTAATACCGAATCCTTTCAATATAGTCTCCGTTATCGCATCAATGACGAAACTATCTTACGCGGTTCGACCAATCTTTTCGGTGATAACCGCGCTATTATCGAGTTTGAGCGACGGTTTTAGAGGGGTCAGCGATGAGGAATGAAGCATAATGAACTTTTCCGATCGATTTCCAGTCTAAATATCTGTGATTGAAAGTGTGAGGTGGTTTTGTGCATCAATGTCTATCTCCCGATCGTAATGTGCAAATCTTTTATCGTAGGTTGGGTTGAAGAATGAAACCCAACATCTCTGTAGCGATCCTAAATGAGAAGCTAGGTTAGTGTAGGGTGTGTTAGGCTCCAGCCGTAACGCACCAGCGTCAATACCACAGGATCTCAAATAGGATTGCTATAGGCTGTTGGCGGGGTTAGTTGGGTTAAGCTTGAGCGCAACCCAACCTACGATCTTTCGACGTTTTAGAAGTTTTGTCCGTCAATTAGGTCTATTTCTTTCAAACAGATAAATCGGTGCGAAAAGGTCTATTTTCTAAGATTATCATGATAAATACTGCCAAGTACTCCATCCTACTGACTACTTCGATTTGGTTGATTCTTACAAATATAGTTCAAGCCAAACCAGTAGATCCAAAAACTATTCATGTATTAAATAGATTGACCTATGGAATTAGAGCTGGAGATATCGATCGAGTGCAATCGATCGGCATCGATAAATATATCCAACAACAACTCAATCCAGACTCAATCGAAGAATCACCAGCATTAATAGAACGATTGGCAAAACTCGAAACGATCGATTTATCCCCAGTTGAATTATTTCAACAATATAATCCCAACCCTCTAATTAATGGTCAAAATCCAGAAGTACTAAGTAGAAGAATTGAGCAAAAACAGGGACGTGAAGTTACCAGTCAAGCTAGAGCAGCGAGATTGTGGCGATCGATATATAGTCAACGACAATTGCAAGAAGTAATGGTAGACTTCTGGTATAATCATTTTAATGTCTATGCTGAAAAAGGACTCGATCGAATCTGGGTAGGTGCGTACGAACGACAGGCAATCCGCCCCTATGCGCTAGGTAAATTTCGCGATTTAGTCGGTGCCACGGCTAGACATCCAGCGATGTTATTTTATCTAGACAATTGGCGAAATGTCGCACCAAAAACAACCAAAAAAGGTAGACCTCAGGGATTAAATGAAAACTATGCCCGCGAGCTAATGGAACTCCATACATTAGGCGTGGATGGTGGTTATAAACAAGATGATGTCATTGCTCTAGCAAGAATCCTGACTGGTTGGGGATTCAAACAGCCAGGGCAAAAAGTATCAGATGGTTATAGCTTCAATTTTAATGCTAATCGTCATGATTTTAGTGATAAAACATTTCTCAATCGAGAGATCGTCGGTAGTGGCATCGGTGAAGGCGAGCAAGCGTTGGATCTGCTATCCCGACATCCGAGTACAGCCCGTCATATTAGTTTTAAACTAGCTCAATATTTCGTTAGCGACAATCCACCCAAAAGTTTAGTCGATCGACTCTCAAAACGATTTATTGATACACAAGGAGATATTAAACTAGTCCTAGCTACTCTATTTCATAGTCCCGAATTCATGGACAAAAAATATTATGGAGTTAAATTCAAAACACCCTATCAATATGCTATCTCTTCAGCTAGAGCGATCGATTCAGCTAAAGATAATAGTAAAATAATTAACGATCCTAATCGAGTTAGTTTTTTACCAAATTATGGCTTCATCAATAACCCCAAACCATTCAATGATTTTCTCAGCCAACTGGGAATGTCAATTTATGGATGTCCGACTCCCAATGGTTATAAAAATACTCAAGATGCTTGGCTAAACCCTGATAGTATGACTCGACGGTTGAACTTTGTGACTAATCTAGGGAGTGAGAAACTACCGATCTTATTTCAACCTAACACCTCGACTAGTATGACGATAAAGCCAGCCCGTGAGAAGTCAGTCATATCGATCGATCCAGACGAGCTAATGGCAACTTTAGGCAATAATTTCTCACCAAAAACTCAACAAGCAATTGCTGCAAGCGATCCTAAAATCCGCGTCGCACTAATCTTAGGTAGTCCCGAATTTATGTACAAGTAATTTATCCTAAAAATAATGAAACGTCGTCAATTCTTGCACCAATCTAGTTTATTTTCCGCCTCATCTCTAATTACTATCGGCACTCATGGATGGGTATCTCAAAGCATTGCCGCCATAGATCCCAATCCACAAAGATTAATCGTCGTTTTTCTGCGCGGTGCAGTAGATGGATTGAGTATAGTTGTCCCATATCAAGAAACAAGTTACTATATCGATCGACCGAAAATTGCTATCCCTCAACCAGGCACACCCAATGGTGCTCTAAATCTCGATGGACAATTTGGCTTGCATCCAGCCTTAGCACCCCTATTACCCCTATGGGAGCAAAAAAGCCTAGCATTCATTCATGCTTGCGGTTCCAATGACAATACCAGATCTCACTTCGACGCTCAAGACTATCTCGAAAGTGGTACGCCAGGAGTCAAAACCACCCGCGACGGCTGGATGAATCGTCTCCTGGGAGTCATGTCACAGCGAAACCCCATTCAAGGGGTAAGTGTCGGTGCGACAACCCCCCGCATCCTGCTGGGAAAAGTTGCTGTCGCCAATCTCGCCTCTGGCAAAGGTGCTAGCAATCGACTCCAAATCGACAAACCCCAAATCGCCAGTGCCTTCGATCGATTGTATGGCAATAACGATGCACTCGGACGCACCTATCGCGAAGCCAAAGTCTCCCGCGAAGAACTACTCAAAGATCTGGATGCTGAAATGAATATGGCAAATAATGGCGCACCCTTACCAAATGGCTTCCCAGGTGACGCTCAAAGACTAGCCCGAATTATGGCAAGAGATCCTCGAATTCAGGTAGCCTTCTTGGGGATTGGTGGTTGGGATACCCACATCAATCAAGGAGCGAGCCAGGGTGGATTAGCTCGCAATTTAGATCGATTGGGCAAAGGCTTAGTCGCACTCCAGCAAGGTTTGGGTGCAGCTTATCAAAATACTACCATCGTCGTGATGTCAGAATTTGGGCGAACAGTCAAGGAAAATGGTAATGGCGGTACCGACCACGGACATGGTAATGTCATGTGGCTACTGGGCGGCGGTATTCGCGGTGGAAAAGTCTACGGAAAGTGGGCTGGCTTGGCTCCAGAGCAACGATATCAAGGGCGAGACTTGGCAGTCACCACAGACTTTCGTGATGTGTTGGGGACGGTATTAAGCCGCAAATTAGGACTAGACGAAAATAAGTTACAACAGGTATTGCCTAAATATCAGCCGCAGATGTTAGATTTTGCCTAGCCGAGTGAGGGAGAGCCTCAAAATTGAGAGTAGGAGCAATTCATGAATTATCCCTACCCTCAACTTTGAGGCGAAAATTTTGAGTCAATATAGATCCAATCGTCATCGGCAACTAAAGCCCATTCCGTCCCCAAACAACCATCGAAATCGACCAACTGAATAATACGAGTAATGAGACCCAGCCTAATGTGAGGATATCCATAATTTTAGATAGCAGCATAGATAGATCGATCGTAGTCCTTTCTAGACCTAATTGTCAAACAAATAGTCGGGATTCGATCGCAAATTTCCGTAATCTACTGGGTACAATGGTAGTTGAGAGATAAGCCCTCATCCTTGCATCATCGGAACGAAAAAATTATGCTACGCTGGCAAAAATTAGTTCCCAACTCGGTTAAAGTGTTACTAGTGGCGATCGCTATTTTATTTGCTACCTCTGTCTATGCGCGAGGTGTAGAACCTCGATGGTTCGATCTAAAAACGATCGATCTAGATATCCCCGGACTAGATTCAGCCTTTGAAGGGTATAAAATAGTTCAACTGACAGATATTCATGCTCGATCGGGTGTAATGGATCGTCAAATGCTCGAACGAGTTGCTAAACTAGCTAATGAGCAGCAACCAGATCTCATCGCCCTCACTGGTGACTATATTACCAGAACCCCAGAACGGGCTGGAGAGATGCTGCAAAACGCCTTTAGTCAACTTAGAGCCAAGGATGGAATTGTCGCAGTCATGGGCAACCACGAGCGCGGCTATGGTGAAGATATTACCCCGATCGAAGTCGCTCTCTACGCAGGTAAAGCCAAGATCTTGAATAATGCGGTGTACTCGATCGATCGTCAGGGTAGTAAGCTAAATATTGCCGGAGTCGATGATGTGATGTTTGGTTTGGCAAATCTGCCCAAAACAATCGCTCAATTGCCCAAAACTGGCACTAATATTTTACTCGCTCACGAACCTGATTTTGGCGATACATCTGCGGCTACCCGTCGATTTGCATTGCAACTTTCTGGACATTCTCATGGTGGGCAAATAGTGTTACCCTTTTTACCTAGAGTCACCCCGCCTTTGGGCAAAAAATATATCAATGGGCTGTATCACATTGGCGAGATGCAATTATATGTTAGCCCAGGTGTGGGAACAACTGGGGTACCAAAATCGAGATTTAATTGTCGCCCAGAAATATCGATCCTAGTCTTGCATCAAGATCTTAATGACGAACCATTACCAACACAAGGATAAAGATTGGGTTATTCTGGTTCTGATTCTGGTTCGGAATTATCCATCGCCACAATTTGAGTTTTCAACAGTTCTAGTGCGCGGACATATTGAAGATCGGCAGATGTCCCAATTTTATTAGTATTCTTTCTCAATGCCTGCATCTGTGCTTTGGTGATGTTAACTTCGACATCTGGTTGGATTCCTTTTTGATTGATATCCGTGCCATTAGGTGTATAATACTTGGCAATAGTTACAGTCATTCCCGCTCGATCGCTCAGAGGAATCACCGATTGAACTAACCCTTTTCCAAAAGTTTTCATCCCCACTAGTTGGGCGCGTTTGTTGTCTTGAAGTGCCCCAGCCAAAATTTCACTCGCACTAGCAGAACCCCCATCAACTAACACGACAATCGGTTTTTTTGTGGATATAATTGCCGATCGATCGGCGGATGAAGTTGACCCATTACCTTGGCGCAGTTTAGTTGAGACAATCTTACCATCATTCATCAACATGCGGGCAATCTCGATCGCACTATATAGTAGCCCACCCGGATTCGATCTCAAGTCGAGAATATAGCCTTTTGGATCTCTAGATTCGAGTTCCCGAATTGCTGTTTGCATTTCATTAGTAGAATTAGAGCTAAACTGTTTGAGCCGGATATAACCGATTCCACCCTGCTGACGATCTACTCTAGCTTCAACTGAACGAACTTCAATCTTCTGACGGACGAGTTGATATTCTACAACTTCTTTTCCCCGTTGAATCGTCAAGACAACCTTGGTGCCTTCAGCACCACGAATTAGTTGTGTCGCGCGATCGATATCCATTCCCTCGGTAGATTTATCATCAATTTTGATGACAATATCTTCAGAAATAATCCCGGCTTTGGCAGCAGAAGTACCTTCAATTGGGGCAATAATTACTAGTTTCTTGGTTTTCTCATCCATGCTTAGTTGGATGCCCACCCCGACTAGTTGACCGGATGTTTGAACTTTGAGATTTTTAAATTCTTCGGGATTCATAAAACGAGTATAAGGATCGCCCAACTTTTTGAGCATTTCTCTAATCGATGTATGAACTTGTTCTTTGTTTGTATATTTCCGGCCTAAATATTCACGTCGAATCGATTGCCAGTCATTTTTATTAAAACTACCATCAACATACCGTCGATCGATAATCTGCCAAACTTCATCGATCGGCTCTGATGAATTATCACTAGAAAATGCTATGGCGTGAGGTAAATAAAACCCTGTAGTAGTTAAGGCTATAGTACCCACCAAAGCTGTTATCGAAATGAGAAATTTAGACGATCGGGATATTTTCATACAATGGGATGAGATAAAGGATATGGCAAATTCCTAATACACACTATATTTTCGATCGAGAATTAGCTAGCGCGACTCTTTAGTAGACTATTAAACCATCAATCCGGCAAATAACCGATCGATCTGACCGGATAACTCTCCGCTGAGATATTCTTGAGTCTGTGCTTGAATTTGACCGATCGATCTAGCAATCGATTCATTGACTACGGCGAGTAATCGATCGCAGGAAATCGCGTACTTTAATTGAGTAGATTTATTTCGATCGCCACTGCGGTCGAAGATACCTGTAGGACGAACGCAAACCTCGCTATAGATCGATTCACGCTTGGGATCGAATCGTACGCCACCACTGACAAAATAGAACCGATCTACGACTTTAATACTCAATCGATCCATCTGAATAAAACTATTGACATACTCAGTGGCGATCTTTTTCCTGGCTTTGGCGACTGGTTGAATTTCAGTGGCTAGATCTTGCTGTAAAGTTTGGACTTGTCGATCGATAATGGCGATCGTCGCTTGTTGTTTGGCTGTCAATTGCTCTTTGATTTCTGACTCGATTTGCGCCAGTGCCAATTCCATAAATACCTCAGCATCTTTTTTAAAGTCAAATTGCAAGATGCCGATCGAACTAAACTCTAATTTTGATTTGAACCAGTGAATGGGATGGCGGGGGGGAAAGCCGCGTTCATCTTCCATACTCTCGATATGAGCGGTCATCACCCGCTGCAAAAATGGCATCCGCTCTTGTTCTTGCTCCAGGAGAAAATGCCGAAAAGATTTATTCAATTTATCTTGAGCTTCGCTAATGTCACCATTTAATTCTTCACTGAAATAAGCTTGTAAACCGTCGATCGAAGCCAAACTCTTGGTCCGAAATTCATCAAGATTAATATTACTGAGACCTGGCTGTGACTGCTGACTAACGTTCATGATTTTTACTATCCACCCTACCCATGGCACAAGCCTGTTTTCGCCCTCTATTTTAGCTCAATCATTTGCTCAATTCGAGGAATAACCTGTCGATCGATTCTAAATTTTTATTACCGGGGGAGATTTCGACCCCGCTTGAGAGATCGATCCCATCTGGATTTAACCTGCTCAGTGCGGTACGGATATTCTCAGGGTTCAATCCCCCCGCCAATAACCACGGGATCGACGGCTGGAAGCTCTGTAGCTGCTCCCAATCCAAAGTTTGTCCCGTACCCCCCAAAGCATCGGGATGATAGGCATCCAGCAGCAAACTATCGACTACCCCAGCATAAGTTTGAATCAGCTCCAAATCCTGACTACTCCGTACGCGCCATGCCTTGATAATTTCCGTATTTGGGAGAGCTTGGCGCAATTCTTGACAAAATGCGACTGATTCTACGCCGTGGAGTTGAACTGTACCCAAATTCGTGTGGTTGGCGATTTCATAGATGGCCGCAACAGAAATATCCGCAAATACACCCACTGTATTTACAACTGTGCCCAATTTGGCGATAATCGGCTCTAACCGCTCAAGGGTGAGGTATCGAGGCGAACTGGGTACGCAGATAAAGCCCAAATCTGTCGCGCCGCGAGATGCAATGCTCCGACCCTGATCGATATTGGTAATCCCACAAATTTTAATTCGCATTAGCTCCAAAGTATCAAGAAATGTATCTGATTTTGACAACAATTGTTAAATCTTAGATTAAATGGTCACTTATTGACATCGATCGGCTAATAATTGCTGAGGAAGCAATCAAAGCCAATGCTGCATCACCGACAATTGGCAGTCTCTATTGCTACATGATTCGATCGTTGTGGCTGAGTTTAGTATCGATTTTCCACCGGGAAGGCTGCACCAAAACAGCCAGCCAAATCGTCACCCAAACTTGGATTCCACATTTCTGCGGATCGGATCGATAGTAAACAGACGATAATTTAGCCGTGGCTCGCCGTAACCGTTGGCGTAGCCTCTGCCTTAGCAGAAGAGCCTCTCGCTTGCGAGAATCGTTTCCACCCTCATACTTAGGACTAACTCATGTTAAATTCTGCCGTTTTACTAGCTACCGTCGCCCCATTGAGCCAAGCTTGGTCGCCAACTATTGCTGGTGTCATGGTTGCCGCCAATGTTTTGGGCGTGCTAGCTGCTACATCTGCAAAAAAAGCTGGCCCCGCTCTACCAGGTGGTTTCACCGTTGCTCAACTGATTGGTGGTACCTGTTTTGGACACCTACTCGGTGCGGGCGCAATTCTTGGGCTAACGGCGATTGGTACGATCTAGTCTAGAAATTGTTCACCCGCCGATTTGTCCAAAAAATCACTGGGTGGACTAATTATCGCCACAAAAAAATCATTCAAATTCTCGAAAACTACGGTAGGGACAATTCATGAATTGCCCCTACCGTAGTTTTCAGATCGGTCTATTTGGCTAAAGTCAAGGAACGAGGATTAAATATAGCAACCGCCAGGGCGATTAGGACATCTCTCAATACGGTTCGGTTAAGCTAAAAACTGTCAGTCCGCGTAGGCGGACTTTGCATCACTAGCCCCGATTTTAATCGGTGGCAGTTCTTAACCGAACCGTATTGGGACATCTCTACCATTACTGCAATACCCAAAGGCTTCTTCAAGAAGCCTTTGGGTATGTCCTAACAAGGGTGGCGGTTGCTATAACTTACGTAGGTTGGGTTGAGCCAACCTACAGATACGCATATGATTAAATCCTCATCCCTAAATTAATATCCTTGCCCCATATCTCCCAGATATCGTTGAAGATAGGGTGAAAATACTTCGTAAATCAGCGTCAATGGTTGACCATGATGCCAAAATAGATAATGACGACCCCAAAATGGCCCTGTTTCGCCAAAGGCTTGAGCTAATGCGGGTGAATCCCCATAGTAAATCCCCCGAACATCTCGATATAGTTCGGTGCGGAGTTTTGCCAAGCTCGCCCAAATTGGTAAGGATTTATTTTCTAGATACTCGTCTACATGTTTAGCTTCCCACCAGGATGTTGCATAGGCTAGTCTTTGCCCTGAAGCCTTTCGCAACCAGACTTGACGGCGAACTCTCGGCCCTGGTAGTACTTCGAGACTCTCAGGCGCACTATCGGCACTCATCCCAATTGCTGACATGTCGATGACATCTACCTCAGTTGGTTCTCCAGTGAGTAGTTGCAAATGTCGCGTAGGCGAACCATCTCCGAGTAACAGCATTTGCCATGCTGGGGCGAGTGCATGATGGGGTAAGCCAATTTTGATTAGTTGGGAGTCCCCTTGCCAAATGGGTTTGAGAGCATTCCAGTCGGTAGTAATGGCAGGATCGATCGACATTTGGGAGCGGGAGAGGGGGAGGGGGAGAGGGGGGGACTGGGGGACTGGGGGACGGGGGGACGGGGGGACTGGGAGACTGGCGAAACCCTAACACCCCTGACCCCTGACCCCTGACCCCTGTCAAAGATTTGTCGAAATTGCCTGTACCGGACAAGTAGGGATACACTGTTCGCAGACGATGCAACGAGAGCGGGTAAAATTGAGCTTGAAGGTGTCGGGATCTAGATTTAGGGCTTCCGTAGGGCAGACCCCAGTACATAGCCCACAGTCAACGCAGATATCCTCATCTACGACGATTTCTTTATTAGCCATCGAGACTTGAATTCCCTGAGAGCGCATCCAATCGATCGAAGCTTCCAGTTCGTCGATATCTCCAGAGAGTTCGACTACCAATTTGCCGATTTGGTTGGGTGCTACCTGAGCGCGAATAATATTTGCAGCGACGTTAAAATCTTTTGCCAGTCGATATGCTACTGGCATTTGGATGGCGCGTTTGGGGAAGGTGAGAGTAACCCGTTTTTTCACAGTAAGCTTGACCAAGGATCGATAGAGTCTATTTTAGCCCAAGTTGGACAGGGGGAGAGGGTAGGAGGGTAGGAGGGTGGGAGGGTGGGAGGGTGGGAGGGTGGGAGGGTGAATGTATTATTTCCTCAATCCTTCTTGGTGTGCTCCACTGTCGTCGTCTCGGGTCACCCGAGCCGTGGGAACAAAGGACACTCCCTTACATCCGCAAAATCCAAAATCCAAAATCCCTCACCCCTTTTAAGTAAAATGAAATGAGCTACATTTAGCTAACTGCCGCGTATTCAATTAAGTAATTTCTGAGCTAATGCAAGTTAATTTTTCTGCACAACGACTGCGTAACTTTGCGATCGCCATGGTCGCAATCGTCCTAGTAGTCGCGCTCTCATTGGGTTTGAGCGAGGCAAATGTGGGTGAAAGCCTAGAAGCTCAAGCCAAACTGTCTCAACCGATCGATATCGCATTGACTAATGGCAAACCAACGCTGATGGAATTTTATGCTGATTGGTGTACTGTTTGTCAGGGCATGTCCAAAGATTTAGCAGTAGTAAAATTACGATTTGGCGATCGAGTTAACTTCTCAATGCTCAATGTAGACAATACCAAATGGCTACCAGAAGTGACGAAATATCGAGTTGATGGCATTCCCCACTTTGTATTTTTCGATGCTCAAGGTAAAGTAACCATTCAAGCTGTCGGCGAACAACCGCTTCAAGTCTTAACCGCCAAGCTAACAGAGCTTGTCGATGGCAGAAACCTGGCTATGCCTGCCAAAGAGACGGTAGCAAAAGGAGAAGTATCCGAATTTACGCCAAAAACAACAGGCGATGGCAACAACAATCCTCGCGCACATGGAGCGTGAGACGGGCAAACAGCCTCTACTTCCCACATATCCTCATATACTTGCATAAATAATACTCACGGAATAACCCTTTGAAGTGTAAGATGGGGAAACCATTTTCGTCACGATCGATTATCTCTCTTGTAGACTATGAACGGTGATTCCCCCTCAACTTTACCCACCCCGAATACTCAGCCAGAAGTAGAGACCAACAAGGCTGTCACTTCAACGGAGCTACCCAAACTCCAAATTCAACTCAAAAACGAAGATGGAGTAGTGAAATTGATTCTACCCCCAGAATCAGAAACCCCCGCTTCAGCGAGTTGGGATGAACTGTGGGAACAGCTCCAACAGAGACTTCTAGGTAGCCGAAGGTTTTGGCAACCACTAGCAAAAGTACATCTGATCGCCCACGATCGATTGATCGATGCCAGACAACTACAAGCCATCAACAATGCCCTGCTCGATGTCCAGTTGCAGCTCCAATTAGTCGCTACCAGTCGTCGCCAAACAGCCGTCGCCGCAGCCACGGCGGGTTATTCGGTGACACAACAAACCAAGATCGCCCCACTCACCCCGCCACCAGCCCAACCACCAACACCTTTACTCGCCGAACCACTGTATCTGCATATGACGGTGAGATCGGGGATGGATATTCGTCACCAAGGCACGATCGTCATTATGGGTGATGTCAATCCCGGCGGTGAGATTTTTGCCGCAGGGGATATTATCATTTGGGGGAGATTGCGAGGAATGGCTCATGCAGGCTATCCAAACAACCCCCAATGCTTGATTATGGCACTGCAAATGGAGCCAACTCAACTCCGAATCGCCGATCGAGTCGCACGGGCACCAGAAAACCCACCCCCACAATTCGAGCCAGAAATCGCCTATGTCACGCCCCAGGGGATTCGGATTGCTAGATCTGCGGATCTGAAGATTACCCCCTATCTCCGCGAATTGGCACTTCCAGGATCTCAGCTATCTGACTGAATTTTTGCTGGCTCAGATGTGCAATTATGAGCCGTGAGCAGCAGTCATAAAGTCACCGCATCCCTTACCGAACAACACCACTAATTACATTTTCTAAACTGAACTTTTAAACTGCTATGAGTCGCACTATTGTAATTACTTCTGGTAAAGGCGGAGTGGGTAAAACCACTGTGACAGCGAACTTGGGCATGACTCTTGCCAAGATGGGCTATCGAGTGGCACTAGTAGATGGTGACTTTGGACTTCGCAATCTCGACCTATTATTGGGATTGGAAAATCGAGTCGTTTATACTGCGGTGGAAGTCCTCGCAGGTGAATGTAGACTAGATCAAGCTTTAGTTAGAGACAAACGTCAGCCGGGACTTGTATTACTCCCAGCTACCCAAAATCGTAAGGCGGAGATGATTACCCCCAATCATATGAAATGGATGATTGGCGAATTGGCTCATCAATTTGACTTTGTGCTGATTGATAGCCCCGCCGGAATCGAAATGGGCTTCAAAAATGCGATCGCTGCTGCCAAAGAAGCTCTGGTAGTCACCACTCCAGAGATTTCCGCCGTCCGTGATGCCGACAGAGTAGTCGGCTTACTCGAAGCCAGTGGCATCCCCGCCCAGCTCATTGTCAACCGCCTCCGCCCCGTCATGGTAGAAGCTAGTGAGATGATGTCTGTAGAGGATGTCAGCGAAATTCTATCGCTCCCATTGATTGGCGTGGTGCCTGAAGACGAACGGGTAATTACCTCCAGTAACCGAGGCGAACCGCTGGTATTAGAACTCAATTCTACCTCCCGCGCCGCCCAGACTTTTGACAACATTGCTCGCCGTCTCTGTGGCGAAAAAGTAACTTATTTAGATCTCAGTGTCAAGAAGGAGAGTTTCTTTACCCGCTTCCGCAAATTGTTTGCCAAGTAATCGGTTCTTTTCTCCGCCTGCTTTCGCAAATTATTTGCAAAACCATCGAGATCGAAGTTGCGAACGAATCAGTAGCAAAAATGAATAAGAGTATAATATAGATCCAATACCCTCTCGCCCATTTCTGCCTTCGCGCACCTTTCGTCGGCGTAGCCTGTCCCTTGGACAATCGCTTATCCAGATGTTAATTCCTCCTACCGAGCGCATTTATGACTATGATTCACGAATTTCTGGAAGCATTATTTCCCAACATCAATAGTGAGTCCAGTCGGCTCCAAGTCAAGAAACGCCTACAATCGATCGTCGCTCACGATCGAACCGAACTGACTCCCCAAATGCTCGATATGATGCGGAAGGAAATTCTGGATGTCGTATCTCGGTATGTCGAAATCGATGTTGAAGGACTAGATTTTTCCCTGGAAAGCGATCGACGAATGACAGCATTAATTGCCAATTTGCCGATTCGTCGAGTCAAAGACGATGGCGAAATAATTCCAGCAGCCGCCTGGAATAGTATCGAAGAAAGAACTCCTTAATCTTCATGTCTAGATCCTGGTGATTCGACAGCCAAATCGGGTTCGATTCTGTCGATTTTTAATTGATGTAATGTATCTACAAAATCACGAATCCCTTGAAACTGACGGTAGACAGAAGCAAAGCGCACATATGCTACCTCACTCAACGGCCGCAATTGAGCGAGCACCAATTCGCCAATTTCCGCTGTTGTCACCTCTCGCAGCGTTCGAGCTTGGAGTTGGGATTCGATATCCTCGACGATTCCTTCGAGGATAGTTTGGCTGAGTCCGGTTTTTTGACAGGCGTGAATGATGCCACGTAATAGTTTGGATCGATCGAAGTACTCTCGTCGTCCATCTTGTTTGATGACAGTTACCGGAAACAATTCTACCCGTTCGTAAGTGGTAAAGCGGTGTTTGCACTGGAGACACTCCCGCCGCCTACGGATACTTTGTCCGGCTCCAGTCGATCGAGATTCCAAGACGCGGCTGTCTGTATACTGGCAGTAAGGGCATTGCATCTTTGAGGTATTATTCTAGCTTCAGACTAGTTTAGAGCAATCTTCCCCAAAAACAAAATCTGAGCCTGGTAGAATAGTCTACAAGGCTCAGATTTGAGCATCATGGTGTCAGAGTATCAAACACTGGAGCGATGCTTATTTGCGAGGAATTTTGGGGGGTTCGCGAAAAGCGATCGCAAAGAATACCGTACCTAATGCCAACACTGTTACCAAAATATAAATAGTTGCTTCCATTTTACCAACTCCTATAGTGAGATCTTTATCTTAACAAAGGTTCATGGGTCGAGGGATAGCATTTTTTACCATCCCCCAATCCCCAAACTTAGGCTTCTTTCTTCCGAGTACTGGGATCTCCCAGTTTCTCGAATAGACCCCATTCGACTTGTTCTTCCAAATCGGCTTCTACACCAGCAAATACATCGCGGTAGATTGTCCGCGAACCATGCCAGAGATGACCAAAGAAGAAGAATAACGCAAATACAGCATGTCCGAACGTAAACCAGCCACGAGGACTAGTACGGAATACACCGTCAGAACCGAGTTTTTCACGATCGAATGCAAAGATTTCGCCACCTTGAGCTTTCCGTGCGAACTGTTTGACTTGGTTGGGATCTTTGAATGTTTGACCATTTAAAGCACCACCATAGAAAGAAGCAGTAACACCAGCTTGCTCGAAGCTATATCTGGATTCTGCACGACGGAAAGGAATGTCAGCGCGGACGATGCCTTCAGAGTCGGTCATGATCACAGGGAAACTTTCAAAGAAGTTTGGCAGACGACGAACGCTGAGGACGCGACCTTCACCATCTTTGAAGATGGGGTGTCCTTGCCAACCTTGGACGATACCATCGCCTTTATTCATCGCACCAGTACGGAATAGACCACCTTTAGCTGGGCTATTACCTACATAGTCGTAGAAAGCGAGTCTGTCAGGGATTGCTTGCCAAGCTTCAGCTTCGGTTTTGCCATCTTCGATACTGACTTGAACGCGACGTTGGATTTCCTGTTGGAAATAACCATTATCCCACTGATAACGAGTTGGGCCGAATAGTTCGATCGGTGTAGTAGCGTTACCGTACCACATAGTTCCAGCCACGATGAAGGCAGCAAAGAAAACCGCTGCAATACTCGAAGACAGTACAGTCTCAATATTCCCCATCCGTAGAGCCTTGTAGAGGCGTTCTGGCGGACGAACGGTGAGGTGGAACAAGCCAGCAATGATGCCAACAGTACCCGCTGCAATATGGTGAGCGACTACGCCACCAGGATTGAAGGGATTAAACCCAGAAGGCCCCCATTCTGGCGCAACTGGAGCTACATGTCCTGTGATGCCAAATGGATCGGAAACCCACATGCCTGGGCCGAATAGACCAGTTAGGTGGAACGCACCAAAGCCAAAGCAGAGGAGTCCAGAGAGAAATAAGTGAATCCCAAACATTTTGGGCAAATCTAGAGCGGGTTCGCCAGTGCGAGGATCGCGGAAAAGCTCTAAATCCCAGTAAACCCAATGCCAGATTGAAGCCAGCATCAACAAACCAGAGAGAATGATGTGAGCTGTAGCTACACCTTCAAATGACCAGAAGCCAGCATCAGCAGCCGATTCACCAGGAACGATACTCCAGCCACCCCAAGATTTGGTCACACCGAGGCGAGCCATGAAGGGGAGGACGAACATCCCTTGTCTCCACATGGGATTGAAAACTGCGTCGCTAGGATCGAAGTTGGATAGCTCGAATAGAGCCATAGAACCAGACCAACCAGCAACTAATGCTGTGTGCATCAAATGCACGGATATCAGCCGACCTGGGTCATTCAGGACGACTGTATGTACTCGATACCAGGGTAGTCCCATCGACTACTATTCTCCTAAAATATAGATGTTTACTACGAATAAGAATTAAATAATCTCAAACATTATGTTAATCTGCTTCTCTCCTTGGAGGCAAGGTAATCTACAGATTGAATTTGGGAATCGAATAATCGCCCTAAACCCTCGTATCACTAAGCTCATAGCGATGTCAGCAGGTTTGGTTAGTTCTAATTTGACCGAGATTTACCCTCAGAATGTTTACAATTGTTAACAATAACCCTAGTAGTTGTGGGAGTTGGGAGCGAAAAGTGCTTCACTTGGGGAAACCCCAAGTGAAGCATCTTTTCAAGACAGTTGGGAGTTGGGAGTGAGGATCGAATATCGGCTAATTTCTGCCGCTCAATACTAGTTGCTAACTGTAGTTTTTAGAGAGGGGAGAGGGGAGAGGCTGATTGACAGACAAATCTTTTATCGTAGGTTGGGTAGCAGCCCGCGTTCGCGAAGCGTCTCCCCGCGAGAGAAAACCCAACATCTCTAGGGTGTTGGCGGGGTTGGTTGGGTTTTGCTACGCGCAACCCAACCTACGATTTTTCGACGTTTCAGGAGTTTTGTCCGTCAATCAGGGGGAGAGGTTAGGGGTCAGGGGGTAAACTAGTATTGAGTGGCAAAGGTTAACCTAGCATTTAACTCCCAACCCCCAACTCCCAACTCCCAACTCCCAGTGGATTCAGCCGAACAAAAATATCGCCGGATTGGAACCGATCTCAAACGGGGTGGCTTTGCACTGGGAATAGTATTTATTACTGGTACATTGTGGTACGCTCTCGTCGAAGACTGGGATTGGTTGGATGCAGTATATATGACTGTGATTACCCTAACGACGGTAGGGTATGGGGAGACTCAATCATTGGATGAGCGGGGGAAGATCTTCACCATCACGCTCATCGTCGCCGGAGTCATTACGATCGGTTATATTGTCAATCGATTTACGGAAGCTCTCATTGAGGGCTATTTTGTAGAAGGAAAACGGATTAAACAACAGCAAAAACTTGTGGAATCTTTACAGAATCACTTTATCATTTGCGGTTTTGGGCGGATTGGGCGACAAATTGCGACGGAGTTTGCGGTGGAAGGAACAGCGTTTGTCGTTATTGATGGGAATAGCGAACAAATTCAGATTGCCCAAGGCTTGGGTTATAACACGATTCAAGCTGATGCAACTTTAGATGAAACTCTACTCAAGGCGAGGGTAAATAAGGCTAGTTGTTTGGTGGCGGCGTTGCCTTCTGATGCCGAAAATTTGTACATTATTTTATCAGCAAAAAGTCTCAATCCTGGGATCCGGGCAATTGCTCGCGCGAGCAATGAGGAGGCTGTGCAAAAGCTGACACGGGCGGGAGCAGATAAGGTAATATCACCCTATATTACGGGAGCAAAACGAATGGCTTCGGCAGCTTTACGCCCTCAAGTAATGGATTTCATGGATGGAATTACGACGATCGATGGGTCTTTTTATATGGAGGAATATGCGATCGATTCGAGCATTTGTCCGGTAGCTGGGTTGTCGCTCCGGCAGGCTAGATTGCGCTCTCAATCTGGTGCGCTAGTATTAGCGGTGCGTCGTCATGAGGGAACGCTAATTGTCGGCCCAACTGGTGAGACAATCATCATGAATCAGGATATGTTGATTTGTATGGGCACAGCAGATCAGTTACGGGTGCTCAATCGGATGTTGGATCCACAAAATCCTAAACCCGATCGAATTTGATTGTACTAAAAATACTTAAAATCGGACTTGTCAGAATTATGCAACATCCCCGACTTCAAGGGAGAAGTCGGGGATGTGTATTCTAGCCCTAAACCCGATCGAATTTGATTGTGCGATGGAGGAAGATTGCTATTAATTGGGAATGATAGAGGTTGGAGATAATCTACCCTCAGTTTAGAGCTATGCGATCTGAAGATTTCGGCACCAAACCCTCAAATACTAAAATTGATATCGCGAAAAATGGCGACTTTCTGGAGATATATATTCCTCCAGTTGGATTACACCCAGTATTCTTATTTTTAGCCTGTTTATGTATTTTATGGGGAGGATGGATATTAAGAATTGGATTTTTCACATTTAGCACTCCATATGAGTCTAGGTTCTCTACATTTTCTATGGTAGGGATATCACCTTTTTTGCTATTAGATATGATGATAGGCTATGGTTTGCTATGGGTTTGTTTTGGCAAAACTTATTTGCGGATCGATCGACATGAAATATCTTTAACAAGATTTATCTTTGGCGTGAAACTTATTAGTCGTCAAAAGCCTGCCCCAAAACGCAATATTAGTAAAATTGTTTTGACATACAGATACTATAGCTATCGAACTAAAGAATTCATACCTGCGAAATTAACATTTGAAACTGACAAACAGACAATCCGATTAGGTGGCAAAGGAGCTGCGATCGAACATCAAGACAAAGAACTTGAATGGTTGGCATATGAAGTCAGTGAATGGTTGGATAAATCTTTGACTACGATTGGAAATTCCGCCAATTAGGAATTATACCCTTATTTATTTAGTTTAATTTCTTCACGTTGAAATATTCTATTATCATCTAATATCCAACTGGCGATCGATTTTACTTTGCCCTGAATAACTGAAACAATTGGGTAAGAGTAGATTTCCCATGCTTGCGATCGATCGCATTCAGATGGAATCGCTACTGTATCTGGATGAGAATGAAAGAAGCCAACGATTTCAAGCTGAAGATTTTCGGCTCTTTTTTGAGCTTGGAAAATTTCTTGGGGTGGGATAATATAGCGACTATGTTTCGTTCGCGATGTTTCTTCAGTCGATCTTTCCCAAGCGTTGATGGTGGGAATAACTTCGATGACGACTTTATCCATCCGATCTTTTAATGTGCCGAGCAAAATCCCACAGCATTCTTCGGGGTATATAGCTTCTGCATGACTATAGATGATTTTGAGTTGTGGGGAATTGATTTCGATCGACATTATTTAATTGCTACGAGTTGATACCAAAGCATTGACTGATTGACTTTTAGCGGATTGAGTTGACTGCTTGTGCATCCATAGTTTAACGGATTTGCGGTCTTCTGCAATACAGATATAAAATCCTAATCGGCTTGGAGGATCTGGTACTGCAAGAGCGTAACTATTATCACAGTTAGAATTAGGTTCAGTTGCGACTCGATCGCTAATTCGATCGACTACTACTTCATTATAATATTTTACTGTAGGACTACGATCGATCGCATCGAGATCGCGACCATAACCATCACTATAATTACCATTTTGCGATAGAGTTGGCCCCCAACGATAGATTACTCTCTCGCCAAGCCAAACACTTCGATTTGGCGGAATAGCCAAATAATAAACAATCGGCTCTTTTAAGCCACTACTAGCTGATGGATTGAGAATTAAAATAGGTTCAATCTTAGTACTCCCTGATGCAGATTGGAGGAACTTAGAAGTTTTATTATAGCTCTTTGCAGGTAAGCTAGTCGCGATCTGTTGAGACATCTTGATCTCATCAGTGATAAATGATAATGCTTGTTCTAATTCTAATCGATCGGTTGTTTCGATTTGACTACGCTGGTTAGCATTCATCAAAGCAAATAATCCACCACCCGCTAATACTAATACTATTCCAGTAACAGCTAAAGCTAGCATCAGCTCAATCAGGGTAAACCCCCGATCTTTTACATTATTATATCGATCGATCGATTCCATCATTTAAACCTTGTCCGCTAGTTTAATTACCTTCAACTCTACGCCAATAACTCACAGGATTTAATTGTGGTGGCTGTGCATCGGCATCAATTCCCAAATCTTTCCAAGTACCAGATTGAATAATGGGGATTTCACCCTGACTAGTAGCAGAATCCCAACTTTTTACCCAAATGCCACCAGTGATTTTTCCACTCGAACTTGTCGGAGTAGATTTAATATTTTTAGCTACTGCAAATGGGGTATGAATAAATGCTGTAATTAAGGCATTATTTTTGATACTGAACTTGGTAGTTTGGCTACTACCATAGATTCTAAGATTAGGCTGAGTAGAATTGATACTGATAGTTTGACTACCACCTAAATCGATATTACCCTTGAGATAAAGATTGACTTTATGGTTAGGTGCTATGTTAATTTGGATCCGATCGCTATCTTTCAATTTAATTGAATACTTAGAGGTATCATCATCTATATCTACCAAATAATTATATTCCTTATTCTCATCAGGCAAATCACTAGCATTTAGAGGAAACTGGATCGAATTAGTAATTGCTGGAATCCGTGCAGCAGTATTTGGTGCATCTTTTGGTATAGGAATAGATGTAAATGGATCTGCGATAATTTTTCCGGTAGCTTTACCTTCAATTTGAGCGATATTAGTTCGATCGATGCCAGATATACCATCTGGATCTTCTTTCGTTAGTTTAGGACAAATTATGCCCCGAATCTGTCCATTAATCTGTTGCTTTGGATTGGTTTTGAATCTAGATGCCCACAATGCTGGGGGAGGAACTTTGGCTGTTTCACTCTCGATCGGTATTACCAATTTGAGGATACTAGTAGAACTATGTTCGTTAGTATTGTAAGCATCGATCGATCCAGCAACTGTGAGTGTCCCCACACCAGCTTTATATTGGTAGTCAACTATTTTATACTTACCTTTATTAGGGTTATTATTATCTAGACTAATCCAATTACGATCCTTGAATAGTTGAGACTGCTGCTTCGCTTGTGGAATATCGATCGTTCCACAATTTCGCTGAGATTCTGATAAATTATTTAGTGTCTCTACCCATCGATCGAGACTTTTATTAGCCAGTAGCTTATACCTGTCGAGGAATGATTCAACTCTAATTGCTCCAGCTTCAGAGATACTCAAAGCTCGATTTGCTTCCTTCTGAAAATTGGTAGTAGTGCGATCGCTTTGAGAGCGGGCAATCGTACTAGCTGTTACAATCATCATCACCAATCCCAATCCCAATGAGAGGGGCATAGCAAAGCCACTTTGAGCTGAGTTCGATCGATATGAATGGATAAATTGATATCTCTTTAAATTCATGCTAAAACTAAATTTTAGGATGATATCGACTACCATCTTAACAACTAAATTATTATCATTATATAATTGTCTAATAGGTCTGTAAATTGTATTTTATCTGAATTAAATCAATTGTCGAGCGACAATATCTCCTCAAAAATATATCGATCTACCGTTGACAAATTGAGATAAGTTTAGTTGAGGGGATTTCCTGGTAGGGGCAATTCATGAATTGCCC
>JANOPX010000088.1:0-5459 GCA_031422115.1 Chamaesiphon sp. VAR_4_metabat_408
ATGGCTGAGGTGGAAAATCAAATTCAACGATTAACTTCCGTACTTGTACAAGATGAGCAAGTTAATCTTGGTAAATGGTTTGTTGATATTGTCTACAACCCAGAATTAAAGCTGGAATGATTTTTTAATTGAAAGTCCCTAGGGCTTTTTTCTCAAGCGCGATCGTTGATTGAAGATTCTGGTAATCATCGCGGAAATTGGCGACCATCGCCTTCATTTCTGGCTCGACTGAAACAGACCGCAATTGACCGATTACTGCGTTCAAGGTCATGCTACTGCTTTGTGGTAGCCGATTTTGGTGGTTCTCCTCAACGATGAATCGTTTGAGTAGTTGGATGCCAGCATCGAGTTCGGGTAGCTTGTCGGTGACGGCATAGACTGTCCCCTCGCTTGGTTTTACCCCAGATTTGACGAAATCTACCGCTCGTTGATTTTCTCTATCTACGACTTCAATACATTTGCGGAGCACGACGGTTTGGTAATCGCGTAAGTAAGTGTCGATCTGGGCGGGATTGTAGGGATAGTTGGGAGTAACATCGATCTTTTCAGTGAAAATCAGGGGTAGATTAGTGTCGGGATCGATCGTGCGCTGGTTACTCGTCAATGGTTGAGAGAGATCGATAATCTTACTTAACCGTTCGCGAATGCTCCCGTAGTTCTCAAGATAGTCCACCAGTAAAGCTGGATCTGCCTTACACTCACGGATTGCCGTCAGTTTCATAGATTTGACTTTCTCCATATCCTCAATCAGATCTGAAGGAAAAACAATCCCCTTCTTAGCATTGATGGGTTTAGCCGCAAGAGTTTCCGCGTGATAAGCTGTCGAACATCTAAATCACATTAACAGCGTTACCCTTGTTCTTTAATTTTCGATCCCATTTCATAATTAGCCCTTCTTCATTTAGCAAATTATTCAATACAAGCTCTAACTTTTCTATTGATTCAAATAATCTATTGGCAATATACTCTTTAGTTGAATGCCACACCAATTCTACTAAGTTGTAATCGGGACTATATGGTGGCAAGAATTCTATGATTAAGTTTGACATCTCTGCTGCTATCTTCTCCAAAGTATCTTCTTTTTTGTGAAAGCTAGCATTGTCTAGTATGATCACAATTTTGCACCCTTTTTCTTGAAAATCTTCTGCTAAATTACCCTCCTCTATCCATTCTTTTTTTAAATCTTCATAAAAAGTCTTTAGCACCAAATAAAAATTAACAGAATTTCCAGTTGGAATGAAATCCACCCATCTTCTTTTGTCCGAGTATCTTACACCTCCCATTACGTTTATTCGACCTCTTCTTCTGTCACCTCTTTTTTTCTTTCTAGTTCCCTTGAGACACCAATTCTTTCTTCTAATCACCCTCAAGCTGAATCCACTTTCATCCTAAAACCATACTTGCAGTAGCTTTGGGAATTCTTTGGCGATTTGCAAATATTCTTCTAGCTTCTTCTTGAAGATAATTCTTTTACCTGGATTTTGCTTGTCCTCTAGACTATATTTAGCCCAGAGGTAAACATACTTTTTTGATTGTAAAATTCTCCTAACTTGTGTACCGCTTAATTTTATTCCTGTCTTCTCTTCTAGATGTGTTGCTAGTCTAGCTGTTGTCCATCTTCCGAATTCATATCCATATTTTTCAGGTTCTATTTCAATTACTTCTAATAGCAATTCAATGTACTCTTTTGTTGCTTTTTTGTAGTTGCCTTTCATCCTTTCGTCGGATAGGCTATCTAAATTATCAGGGTCGCCATGTACGCACCAATAAGCAACTTTACTTAAAGAGCATCCAATTAATTCAGCTATGTGTTTTTGCGTATTTCCATCATTTAGTAATAAAAGCATTAAGACTCTTTCCCGAATATCTGGATGCTCATGCTCTTTTAGAGCTTTTTGTAATTTCTCTTTTGTTTCGGAATTAAGGAAATTGAGAGCAGGCATTAGATTTAGACGATCGCGAATATACTATATTATACAGTATGTGCTTTAGATGCCAAACAGCTTAAACCAGGGAATGAGATACTCTCTGATAATTCTTTCCGCTGATGATTCTTCAAGAAAAAGCCAGCCAGACCATACAGCACTTTCCAGCTATATGGAGTACACAAACATTGTTGAAAGACTGACTTAGCAAAGGTTAGCTGTACTTCATGAACAAGGAAAGTGCTGTATACCTGAATCAAATAAATCGTAGCCAAGATCGTTAAGAATTTCTAGACGAGCTTCCGGTGAATTTTCTACTGCTTCAACTTTTGAAGTTGGAATACGATTTTCATCCTGACTCATTGTTACTTGAAATAACTTACTTTCATTCAAAGAGCCTAGATGCTTTACAACTATATTTGAGTGAGTAGTAATTATAAATTGATTAGTCTTAGATTTTCTTTCTATCAATTCAAGTAACTTTTTTAATGCTTTTGGATGGATGTCATTTTCTGGCTCTTCAATTAAGAAAAGCTTATCTTTAGCAACACATAAATCCACAATCAGCCCAAGTAAGTTCGCAACTCCTTCTCCCATTTCTTCTAAATATATACGTTCGTGAGCATTTATAGCTCTGGCAGCTTTTTTACCGCCTGGAGAGGCAACAGCACTCAATTGAAAGCCGATTATGTCTTTGCACGATTGAATAAATTCATTATGTTCTGGAATTGTAGAATCACAAAGTCGATCGACCTTTGCTGAGAGATACACAAAATTACCAGAAACTAAATTTGTTGTTTGTAAATTAATACCCTCATCAAAATGAGTTACTTTTCGTTTTGATAAGTAAGGATATATGTAATTTCTGGGTTCTTGATTTGGAATTCGACAGGCATGTGTACCACTAAAAGCATTATTGTCGTAATTTGGTACAATCGAATCAAAATTTATTCCACCTAAACTGACACCTTCACCACTAGTAGCAATACTTTGATTGGATAAAATAAGTGTAATGTCAGTTGTGAAATCAGTAACTTGGCTAAAGTATTTTTTACTATTTTCTAAAATAAGTTTAACAGATCCGCGTTGTTCCAATTTTCTTATATCTTGAGCAGATATAGGAGATCCCACTTGCAGCCAAGCGACAGATTTAAGTAAAGTCGATTTTCCTGAGTTATTTTGTCCAACTATTAAATTAATCCCTTTTGCAAGCTCAATACTTTCGCTAGTATAGCTCCTGAAATTAGTCAAATCGATTCGTGTAATCCACATATACTAGTCATTAGTTTTCATTAAAAATCCCCTCCTCGGAGGGGTGCCCGTAGGGCGGGGTGGGTAGATCTCCGCACCCCTTCAGATTAAGACCGTCTAACTCCCCCCAATCCGCGCAACATCGCGAGAATTTTCCTCAAAAGCAGCGTCCAGCGCATCGTCCCCACTCAACCCCGAAGCCAGCGCATTCTGGATCGCTTGCAGCACCCGCTTATAGTCACGCGGCATCACCTTCACAAACTTGGGCACCATCTGATCCCAATTCGCCAGAACTGAGATCGCTTTCTGACTCTTGGTATATTGGGCGTGTTTAGAGATCGAATCCTTCAACTTCCCAATCTCTTCAGGATCCGTCAGCGTTTCTAAGCCCACCATCTGCGTATTGCAGCGCGTCGGGAAATCGCCCTGCTCGTCGAGGACATACGCAACACCGCCACTCATTCCCGCCGCGAAATTGCGTCCGGTTTTACCTAATACGATGACTTGTCCGCCTGTCATGTATTCACAGCCGTGATCGCCGATCGATTCTACAATCGCACTGACACCAGAATTACGGACGCAGAAACGTTCGCCAGCCATGCCGTTGATGTAGATTTCGCCGCTGGTGGCTCCGTAGAGAGCGACGTTGCCGACGATGACGTTTTCGGCGGCGATGAAGGTGGATTTTGGTGAGGGGTAGAGGATGATTTTACCGCCGCTGAGTCCTTTACCGATGTAGTCGTTGGCATCACCTTCGAGTTCGAGGGTTACGCCTTTGGGGATAAATGCGCCGAAGCTTTGTCCGGCACTACCTTGGAATTTAAGGTGGACGGTATCTTCGGGGAGTCCGTGCCAATGTGTTTTGGTGATTTCGTTACCGAGGATGGTACCGACGGCGCGGTTGACGTTGCAAATCGGGAGGGTGGCTTTAGTGGGTTTGCCATCTTTGATCGAGTCTTTGCACAGGTCTAATAAAGTAGTAATGTCGAGGGATTTGTCAAGTCCATGATCTTGGGTAATTTGTTGGTAGCGTCCGACTTCGGCACCTGCTTCGGGTTGGTAGAGGAGGTTGGAGAGGTCGATGTTTTTGGCTTTCCAATGGGCGATCGCTTGTTTGGATTCTAGGATATCGGTGCGCCCTACCATTTCGTTGAGGGTGCGGAAGCCGAGGGCTGCCATGATTTCCCGTAAGTCTTGGGCGATAAACCGCATGAAGTTGACGGTGTGGGCGGGATCTCCGGTATAGGTGGCGCGGAGTTCGGGGTTTTGGGTGGCGATGCCAGCGGGACAGGTATTCAGATGGCAAACGCGCATCATGATACAGCCGAGGGTGACGAGGGGGGCAGTGGAGAATCCGAATTCTTCGGCACCGAGGAGGGCTGCTATGGCGATGTCGCGTCCGGTTTTGAGTTGTCCATCGGTTTCGACGACAATGCGGCTGCGGAGGTTATTTAAGACGAGGGTTTGATGGGTTTCGGCGAGTCCCAATTCCCAGGGTAATCCGGCGTGTTTGATGGAGGTTTGGGGTGATGCTCCGGTACCGCCGTCGAAGCCGGAGATGAGTACGACATCGGCGTGGGCTTTGGCTACGCCTGCGGCGATCGTGCCGACTCCGACTTCAGATACTAGTTTGACGTTAATTCGCGCATCCCGATTGGCATTTTTGAGATCGTGGATTAGTTCGGCGAGATCTTCGATCGAGTAGATATCATGGTGCGGTGGGGGTGAAATCAGCCCTACGCCTGGGGTGGAGTGGCGCACTTTAGCAATCCAGGGATAGACTTTTTTACCTGGCAATTGTCCGCCTTCGCCTGGTTTGGCTCCCTGTGCCATTTTGATTTGGATTTCTTTGGCTTGGGAGAGGTAGAGGCTGGTGACACCGAATCGTCCCGACGCTACTTGTTTGATGCCGCTATTTTTGGAGTCGCCGAGTTCGTTCGTCCATGTGTAGCGTTCGGGATCTTCGCCGCCTTCGCCTGTGTTGGATTTACCGCCGATCCGGTTCATGGCGATCGCTAGTCCTTCATGTGCTTCACTAGAGATCGAGCCGTAGCTCATCGCCCCAGTTTTAAAGCGTTTGAGGATGTTCTCGATCGGTTCTACTTCTTCAATGGGGATGGCTGTTTGCGGTTTAAAATCTAACAATCCGCGCAGGGTGAAGTGTTTTTTATCCTGCTCGTTAATTAGCTTGGCGTATTTCTGATAGATGTCATATTTACCCGTCCGCGCCGCCTGTTGCAATAGGTGAATACTTTCGGGGCTAAATAGGTGTTCTTCACCATC
>JANOPX010000089.1:0-2185 GCA_031422115.1 Chamaesiphon sp. VAR_4_metabat_408
AAAAGTCTATTTCAGATTAACTTATCAAATACGATCGCGAATTTCTTTATCAAAGTATTTAAGATTCAGATGGCAGAATGGGATCGGTTTTGCCTAAATTACCGCCATCTTAGCCATGCAAATGCAGTCAATCCCGCGACATTTGGATTGGCTACTTATGCCCCAACGATTACGGATGTCTTCCGCACTCGTGGATTGTGATGTGTGTGGTTCTTAACCGAAAAGATTGACGATAAGATTTAGTTTGGGTAACTATTTCAGATCTAGTAAACCTTGCTCTTTTAACTTAGGATTGAACCGGATTTCTGCCATAACTCCGCGCTGCTGGAGCTTGATGAGAATAGTTTCCTCTACCCGTCTCGCAACCTGCTTGAGCAGCTTGATTTGGGCTAAACCATCTAAGTCTTCAAAGCTGTCACTTTCGACTGCTGTCATGGCATGGTTGGTAGAAATTGGATCTAGCCATCCTGACTTAGCTTCAGCATTGCCAGTTGGTGTACTACCGTTTTCGGCAATCCAGGCTGACTGAACACCTTCTAAGAATGTGCGATCGGGCTTGTCGATCGTGGTAGCCTTGACCCAATAACAATGTTCTGGCTGTCTGACTAGATGTTGTTTGAGACTCAAATAGATACCACGAGAATAACCCACAAATTGCAGGACTTGAGCTTCATCAAAGATCGCATAAATACCAATCTGATTTTGGAGTTGTTCTGGCAATTCTCCAGCATCATTGATATATGGTAGAAACTCCAAGCTACCTAAACTGGGAAGATCGCTAGTCGATGACATAATTAGTTAGGAGTTGGGAGTTGGGAGGAGAATCTAAACTTAAATGACTTTTTGATAAATTGCACATAACCGACTTGGTTGAAAAATCTTTGCGGCAAACATGAAATTTGGCGGTACGTTGATAATGAGATGTGCTGGTGATTGGTGATATTGCTCCAACTCAGCAGGCATTCCTTTTGGTGTACCAGGACTGTACGGAACAGGTTGAAATAATATTTCAGTGAAGACGACTGTTTCACATTTTGCTTGTTCGGCTACTTGCTGAAGAAACTTTTCACCAACAAGTAGACCAAATAAGATTGCTTGTACTTCTGGCTCTAGGCTAAAACTACCATCAAAGTTTTCAATTACTTTTATTTTCATCAGTAGGTAGTCTAGTTATAATCGATGCTTGAAAACTAGTATGGGCACTCAGGACAATAAGATTAGTGCTAGCTACAAACCCGACTTTTTAGAAAAGCGGCGTTTTTATTCGGGGGTTCCCCCCGAATAAAAAAACGACAAGACAGTCGGGTTTGTGTCCCACCCAACACAATTAGATTAGATTAGAATTAGTTAAGTCTACACTTTCGTAATATCCTTTTCTTTTTCAGCTAATACCTGTTCGACTTTAGCTCCATACTTATCAGTTAGCTTCTGAATTTTGTCTTGGAGATCTTTCGATTCATCTTCAGATATTTCGCTAGCTTTTTCTTGTTTCTTCACAAAATCGATCGCGTCACGACGAATATTTCGGACAGAAACTTTGCCTTCCTCGGCGTACTTGCCAGCTTGCTTGACAAACTCCTTGCGGCGTTCGCCAGTTAATGGTGGAATATTCAACCGAATCATCGAACCATCGTTGTTGGGAGTCAAGCCAATATCTGACAGCGAGAGGGCTTTCTCGATCGTCCCCATACTGCTACGATCGAATGGTTGAATCGTAATCGTCGTCGAGTCAGGTGTCCCGATATTCGCCAGGGATTTTAATGGTGTGGGAGTACCATAATAATCGATCGTTACTCGATCGAGCAAACTAGCACTCGCGCGTCCAGTCCGAATCGTATTAAACGATCTCTGGACTGACTCAACAGCCTTCTGCATATGACCTTCAACATCAGCAAATTTCACAAGAACCTCCTACATAAGTACCAACTTTTTCACCCGCTACCACCCGTTGAATATTGCCGCGTTCGAGCAAATTGAAGACGATAATCGGGATATTATTCTCGCGACACATGGCGATTGCGGTTGTGTCCATGACCCGTAGATCCTGATTTAGCACATGGGTAAAAGTGAGACTTTCAAATCGTTTCGCATCAGGATTGAGATTTGGATCGGAGTCATAGATCCCATCAACTTTGGTAGCTTTAAAAATCACATTAGCGTCGATTTCTGCCGCTCTGAGGGCAGC
>JANOPX010000090.1:0-11799 GCA_031422115.1 Chamaesiphon sp. VAR_4_metabat_408
TTTGTTGGGTAACCCCCCCCACCCCCCCCTGGCAATGGGGGGGCTTGCCGCCCCCCCCTTTACACGGGGTGGGGTGGGGTGGGTTAAATCAACCTACGCAGCAACTCAAATAACTTGTGTATACAGGGCAGGGGCTTAGAGTAGGGAGGGCGGGTTTGCAATTACATTTCTAGCAATAGCACAATCCCTAGCATAAACCCGCCCCTACAGTTCCCTATCCCCTAATTTCCAACTGGTGGAACTGTGACGGGAATCGGCGCGGTAGAGAGCCAACCAGCACTGAGGATAATTGTCAGTGTCATGAATACTAGAAATAATCCCCAAGTAACTCGATTGAGGTTGCTTTCCGCACTTTTGGTGCTGCTGAATAATTGAGCTTGTCCGCCAATTCCAGCTACGCCATCGCCTTTGGGACTATGGAGTAGTACCATCCCTGTCAATCCGACAGCAGATAGACACCAAATAATTTCAATAATTTTAACGATATTCATAATTAAGTTTTAAATCTTACTCATCTTTACCAATTGTAGTCGAGGTAGAAGCAATTCATAAATTCCTCTACCTCAAGATCGATCGTTTTAAGAAACAACTCGTGTCGGTGCATGAGTTTGTTGGATATCGATAGGAATTGGCACGAACATGGATTTACCAGTCATTTCGATGGGTTGAGGAATCTGGAGGATTTCCAAAATGGTTGGGGCTACGTCGGCTAATTTACCATCTGCGCGGAGGGTAATATCAGTACCGTGAGCGGGAATTTGACGACGTTCGCCTTCGACGAGGATGAATGGTACCTGATTGGTAGTGTGAGCCGTCCAAGGATTGCCTTTTTCATCATACATGTATTCAGCATTCCCATGATCTGCGGTGATGATGGTAGTTCCGCCGACTTTGGTTACGCCTTCGAGCAATTGACCGATGCAGGTATCGACGGTTTCGATCGCCACAATCGCTGGTTCCATTTTACCAGTATGTCCGACCATATCAGGGTTCGCGTAGTTGACTACAATTAGAGCATACTTTTGTTTGGCGATCGCTCCCAATACAACATTCGTCACCGCCGCCGCAGACATGGCGGGAGCGAGATCGTAAGTACTCACCATCGGGCTAGGGAGCATTTCCCACTCTTCCCCTGGGTAGGGTGCTTCTCTCCCACCATTGAAGAAGTAGGTGACGTGGGCATATTTTTCGGTTTCGGCTGTCCGAAATTGGGGTAATCCTTTGGCGGAGATAACTTCGCCGAGGAGGTTTTGGAGTTGGGTAGGGGCAAAGGCGACTGAGACGGGTAAACTGGGGTCGTATTGGGTAAAGGTGACAAAACTGAGCGGGATAACTTGGAGCCTGTCGAAGCCTGTGAAGGTTGGACTCACAAAGGCACTGGTAAGCTCTCTGGCACGGTCGGGACGGAAATTAAAGAAGATTACGCCATCATCGGGTTCGATCGCCCCTGAAGCGATTCTAGTGGGCAATACGAACTCGTCATTGATGTTGCGATCGTAGCTGGATTGGAGCGCGGCGGTGGCAGTTTCGCCAGTTCCCGCACCTTCAGCGGTCATGGTATCATAGGCGAGCTTGACTCGATCCCAGCGATTGTCTCGATCGAGTGCATAGTAACGACCGCTAATGGTGACGATTTTACCTACACCTATTTTAGCAATGGCTGCCTCTATTTTGGCGATCGCGGTAATTCCTTCCTTGGGCGGTGTATCTCGTCCATCGGTGATAACGTGGATACATACTTCGGTCAAATTTTGAGCGCGAGCTAATTGAAGCAAGCCGACTAGATGATCCAAATGGGAATGAACGCCACCATCAGAACAAAGTCCCATGACGTGTAGCTTCCCTTGACGCTGTTTGACATCTGCACATACTTTAACTAGAGCAGGATTTGTCAAAATACTGCCATCTTCCACAGCATCGGAAATTCTCACCAATTCTTGGGAAACAATTCTTCCTGCGCCGATACTTAGATGTCCGACTTCGGAATTGCCCATTTGTCCATCTGGCAAACCAACTGCTCTGCCAGATGTGCTAATCAGCGTGCGGGGATAAGCTGCCCAAAGGCTGTCAATGACGGGGGTTTTGGCGATCGCGATCGCATTTCCTGCGGTTTCTGGGCGATATCCCCAACCATCTAAAATTACCAACACCACTGGAGCGATTGGGGTTTGCATTATGTTATTCGTCACCTTTTGTTGAGAATAAATTCATCGTCATCATAACAGCTATGGGCATTGTGGCAACGTAAGATCGATCGCTATTAACGTAGTGGGGAGTTGGGAGTTGCTGTACCACCGTAAGGGAGTGAGGTTGAAAACATAGTGGTAAGGAAAGCACAACGATTAAAACTATCCTGTCAAATACGCTTTGCGAGTACTGCTAGTGCTGCAAAGTCCAGCCATGCTGAGATCCGCGCCGTCTTAACTCCCAACTCCCAATACTATGCTAATTTAAAACAACTGCAATTAATTCTCAACTTTTCATGCCCAAGCAAATTAACGATGGAGCCAGTCGATGGTCTAGACGAAGAATCATTAAGTGGGGAATTGGTGGTGGAGTAGGTGCGATCGGTACCGCCTACGGATTAAACTACATCGGACATCAATCTAGATCCGTTATCAAACCGCCACCGATGCCAGAAATAAGCGGTTCGGCGGCTCAGAGTGGATTCAATCCCGCCAAATATCTCCGCAGTTTTGACTACGGTACTGTAACTCAAGAAAAAGGTCGCACCGTCCGAGAATACCGCATCAAAGCAGGTACAGCCACCGTCCAACTCAATTCATCCACTAGTTATGTCGTCTGGAATCTCAATGGGCAAGTCCCCGCACCGACTCTCCGCGCCACTCAGGGCGATCGAATTCGGGTGATTTTTTCCAATCACGCGGGACATGCCCATACGCTCCATTTCCACGGCACTCATCCCGCCGCGATGGACGGAATCAAGCCCGTCAAGAACGATCGAGTATTTATCTACGAATTTGATGCCGACGCATATGGCGTATACCCTTATCACTGCCATATCGAGCCTGTGACCAGACATATCGGCAAAGGGCTATATGGAATGTTAATCGTCGATCCACCTACTCCACGCCCCCCTGCGGATGAAATGGTGTTGATCATGGGTGGCTACGATCTTAACGACGATGGCAAAAATGAGTTGTACGCCTTCAATGGTTTACCCAACTACTACATGAATCAGCCCATCCCCATTCAAAAAGATACATTGATCCGCGTATATGTCCAGAATATGATCGAACTCGATCCCGTCGCTACCTTTCACATGCACGCCAACATGTTTCAGGTCTTCCCAACTGGACGTACACTCACGCCCAGCTATGAAAGTGATGTCATCACAATGGGTACCGCCGAACGACATATTCTGGAATTTAGCTTCAAATACCCTGGGCAATTTATGTTTCATCCCCACCAAGACTACATCGCCGAATCTGGCTGTATGGGTTTCTTTGATGTGGTCGCAAAAGCTTAAATCGGCGTTTTGGCTCTTGCTAATAATTATCAAAACAAGTAGGATATGCAGAGTCTAATACAGATAATTTATCTAATCGATCGATGAAATTTTTAACCTATGTCGGCTACGGTCTCGCTACTGCGGTTTTGCTCGTGAGTGTCAATGCTTGTATGAAGGCACCAGAGACAGTCACACCCACACCAGCAGCCAGCACCAGTTCAGCCGCAGGCGAGCATGGAGCCAGTCATGGTAAAAAAATCAATATTAACAATGCCCTCCTCTCAGAATTAGACAAAATTGAGGGTAAACTGGGAGTCCCAGCTCTATCTAATAAAATCCAAGGTAGTCGTCCATATGCCAAAACTGAAGAGTTAGTATCGAAAAAAGTCATCGACCAAGCTCAATACGACCAAATCAAAGATATGGTAACGATCGAAGATATAGTCCTCACTGGCGAAGCTAGAGATGTAGACTATATGGTCAAGTTGGGACTGATGAAAGGGCATCTCATGGTCGCCAAAGAGCTACTCGATCTCAAAAAGGTTTCCCAAGCCGAACCGCACATCGGACACCCTGTAGAAGAGATTTATGCTGACGTAGAAGAGCAACTCAAAGAGCGTAAAGTACCAGAATTCAAGACACCTTTGATATCTCTACTCGATTTAGTCAAAGCAGGTGCCAAAGATACCGCCAAAGTTAATACTAACTTTGCCGCCTCCATGAAATCAGTAGATGGCGCGATCGATATGTTACCAGCTACCCAGCGCACTTCATCACAATTTGCTCTCCAAGTGATAAATGGTTTACTCGATACTGCTGGTGCTGAATATGTGGCAGCGATCGCCAATGGTAAAATCACTCAAGTGGTTGAATACCAAGACTCTCGCGGTTTCGTAGTCTATGCAAACCAACTCTATAAAGCGATCGAACCCCAACTAAAAAAAGACAATCCAGCAGCAGCAACATCGATCGGTACCAACCTCGCCAATCTTACCAAAGCATGGCCCACTGCGATCGCTCCAGCCACTCCCGTCAAAACCCCCGATGAAGTCACCAAGCTAGTCAAAACCATCGAAACCGAAGCTCGAAAAATCGCTAAATCTGCCGCTTAATGTAAGAGTTGCGTAGGTTGGGTTGAGCCAACCTACATAGGTGATGTAATCATCACTCCCAACCCCCAACTCCCAACTCCCCACTCCCAACTCCCCACTCCAACACAATGGACTTTAGCTCTGCCTTACCAACTTTCATCATCACCCTCCGAGAAGGAGTAGAAGCCGCTCTCGTAGTCGGTATCGTCTTCGCCTACCTCAAAAAAGCTGGACAAACTCACCTCAAAAACTGGATTTATTTCGGCATCAGCGCGGGAATTGCCGTGAGTATCATGGCTGGAGTCGCTTTTGAGTGGATTATCAAAAGCTTGGGAGCGGCTAACCAGCAGTATGCAGGAGCCATCGAGCCATTGATGGAAGGGGTATTTGGAGTACTCGCAATCGGACTACTCAGTTGGATGCTAATCTGGATGTCAAAACATGCCAAAGGTCTCAAACAAGAAGTAGAAAGTGCCGTAAGTGGCGCACTCAAAACTGATACTCAAGCAGGTTGGGGCATATTTTGGCTGATATTTTTTGCGATTATCCGAGAAGGCTTTGAGACGGTATTATTTATCGCTAGTAAATTCCAACAAGGAATAGTACCAGCAGTAGGTGCGATCGCTGGAGTTGCTACAGCGAGCTTAATTGGGGTGATGTTATTCAAGTGGGGAATGCGGCTAAATATCCGTAAATTCTTTATGGTGATGGGAGTATTATTGCTCCTAATCATCGCTGGTTTAGTTGTTACTTCCCTAGGTAAATTCGACCAAGCAATTAATTCTGTCGCCCAAATGAATCGCGAATCTCAAGGCATGTGCTTCTTCCACGAACGATTTGCAAAACCTGCCGATAAAGACTGTATTCTCGGCCCAATGGTTTGGAATTTTAGTAAAATCATGCCAGAAGAACAATTTCCAGGGATGGTATTTTCTGCTCTGTTTGGTTATGTTCAACGGCTATATTTGGTACAAGCGATCGGTTATGTGGTATTTCTATTTGGTGTGGGAACTATTTATCTACAGCCTCAATTTTTTCAATTCAATTGGTTGCGATCGAACGAACGAGCTAAATAATAATTTCTACCACTGCTAAATTCGGAGCTAAAATTCAGGGTAGGGGCAATTCATGAATTGCCCCTACCCTGAATTTTAGAGCGTAAATAAAATAGGATTTTTACAACACCAAATCTACTGAGTCGATCGATTCGATCGCATTCAAGACATTAGCCTTTGGTAAAACTAGTTCGGTAGTAGGTGCTAGAAGACTCAAGAACCTGTCAGCAATATCATCTTGTCGTCCGACAAAGAACTGTTCCCAATTAGCTTGTGTTGGCGCGGTATGCTTGTCTACTTTACATGCTGGCGACTTAGCATTATTTCCTGCCAGTTCCCGCTTGACTTGGAATTCAAACACGCATAAACTATTAAAACGGACATCTTTAGGTCGTGCGGGAATAGAATTGGCGATCGCATGGCATTTCGTCACCTCACTTACCAATTGCTGCCAATGAGAGCTAAAACTAGCCTGATTCGCACCCTTAGCTACATAAGCTAAAGCAATTTCATGTAAAGGTTGATTGTGCTCATCTAACAGCAACACTTCATAACATTGAGCAGTACCATACTTCTCGCGATCGCTATATGATTGTTTGCTATATTGTCCGGCAACAACTAACCGTTCTTCTTGACGAGATACTTGTCTGTCAAAAGCAAATAAAGGCGAACGAGGTACCACCAACATCCGAGGTGATTGAATCAACAAACCACGCTCTTTACCACCACTGTTATATTCATAGACGATTAATTTACCCTCATCGATGTCATTCCAGCCTGCTTTGAGCATCTCAGTCTCGGTGATAAAATAACCACATTCACTCGCGCCATTTTCACCGCGCAAAGCTTGAATTCGTGGGAGCCGAGCATCGGGATTGATATATTCAGGATTGGCAAACCGATCGCGCAGCATCTCTTTGTTAGCTCCAATGGTGTCTGGGACGATCGTTGCAGTAGAAGTTACAGCTTTGATAGTAGTAGAAGTCATAGATCCGCTCATTTGGATTGTAAAGTTCTATGGTGTGACGGCGATCGTCACGGAGGATCGACTTATCTCCCCTCACTAGTACAAGTATATCTTATTTTCAGGTAAATAGCACTAAAGTACTAGTAAATTTTATCGATCGGCCAAAATCCAACCCAACCACCACAATGAACCTGTAGGGGCACGATGAATCGTGCCCGCTTCCCTGAAGAATTAGCAATTCTAATAACTGACGCACAATACAATGAACCTGTAGGGGCGTAGCCTCGTGCCCGCCCTTCCCTGACGAATTAGCAATTCTAATAACTGACGCACAATACAATCGACATGTAGAGCGTGACTTGTTGTGTGAGGCGGGATTGGTGCGGGTACCTCGCGTAGGGCACCCCTACAGATTAATTGTGGGACGGAATGTTTCTTGTATATTTTTGGAAATTAGTGCTATCATAATATATCTGGCATCATGTCAAATTTCAAACACAAGTTTCCCTGTGCTCAACTGTGGCAAATATTAAGTCTGCAATCAAACGTGTCGAAATCGCCGAGCGGAATCGGCTTCGGAATAAATCTCATAAGTCTGCGGTGCGGACTCTGATGAAAAACTACTTCTTGGCGGTCGAAAAACATGCCGCTACTCCTACAGCCGAAACTTTGGCTGAAGTCCAAACGCGCATGTCTGCTGCCTACAGCAAGATCGACAAGGCAGTACAAAAAGGCGTACTGCATCGTAATAACGGTGCTAACAAAAAAGCTCGCTTGGCTGGCGTACTCAAACCTGCTGAAGCTGCTGCCTAGAATCAAAAGAGTTACTCAACTGTGAGTAATTCCTTTTTGTTCTCTTCTATTATGTGAAGCAATGCCCAACCATCGTTAATCGGTGCTAAATGCAGCTAATTGACACTCACGTTCATATCAATTTTGATTCTTTTATCGAGGATCTGGATGCAGTGCGCGATCGCTGGCGAGCAGCAGGGGTCGTGCAGCTTGTGCATTCCTGTGTTACTCCAGCCGAATTTACCAAGACTCAGGCGTTAGCGGACAGGTTTCCCGAACTATTTTTTGCTGTCGGCTTGCATCCCTTGGATGCGATCGAATGGCAAGCAGATATGGGCGACCAAATTCGGCAGTTAGCGACAAGCGACAAGCGAGTGGTGGCGATCGGTGAAATGGGGCTAGACTTTTTCAAGGCTGACAATAAAGAGCTGCAAATTGAGGTGTTTCGATCGCAGTTACAGATTGCGCGAGAACTAGATTTGCCTGTCATTATCCACTGTCGGGATGCGGCGATCTCCATGCGAGATTTTTGTCAAGCATATTGGCAAGAATTTGGACGGGTGAAAGGGGTAATGCACTGTTGGACAGGAACTCCAGAAGAAACGCAGTGGTTTCTAGACTTGGGTTTCTACATCAGTTTCAGCGGAGTTGTCACCTTCAAAAATGCGGCTCAGATTCAGGCTTCAGCTCGACTTGTACCCCCCGAACGCTTGCTCATCGAGACTGACTGCCCCTTTCTAGCCCCCGTTCCCAATCGAGGTAAACGCAATGAACCAGCCTACGTTCGTGATGTGGCGACTTATTTGGCAGAGTTGCGCGGTGAAAGCCTCGACAGTCTAGCTGAGTATACCACAGCTAACGCGAGACAATTATTCCGGCTACCAGTATTAGCTACGGTTAGCTAGACGCTCAAAATATTAATTATCACTACTTTAATCATTACCAATTTTACAACGTTGTTATCCCTCCCCCCTCCACTACCTGCGATGCCATACGACGGACGCTATTTTAGATCGAGCATTGATGTAGCCTCTAAATTAGAGCATCGTCAATAATCGACGAATAAATTTGACAAGGTAGTGCAAGCACGCCAAAGATCGCAAAATCAGTACAGACAGAGCTTTAGAGAGGAACACCATGACTAGTCAGCTTACTACTACGGCATCCACTTACATGTTGCCTGATTTAGTAGAGATTCAGCGTTCTAGCTTCCGCTGGTTTTTGGAAGAAGGCTTAATCGAAGAATTAGATAGCTTCTCCCCAATTACCGACTATACCGGAAAGCTGGAGTTGCGATTTTTGGCGAAGAATTACAAGCTCAAACGTCCGAAATATGACGTGGATGAGGCAAAACGTCGCGATGCGAGTTATGCGGTGCAGATGTATGTACCGACTCAGTTGATTAATAAAGAAGATAAAGGCAAAATCATCGAGCAGGATGTCTTTATTGGGGATTTGCCCTTGATGACCGATCGCGGTACCTTTATTATTAACGGTGCGGAACGGGTAATTGTCAATCAGATCGTTCGATCGCCTGGGGTTTATTACAAGTCTGAGTTGGATAAAAATGGTCGCCGTACTTATAGTGCGTCGTTGATTCCCAACCGTGGCGCATGGTTGAAATTCGAGACTGATAAAAATGATATCGTCTGGGTACGCATCGATAAGACGCGGAAGCTTTCGGCGCAGGTATTACTCAAAGCTTTGGGTTTGACTGATAATGAGATTTTTGACTCTCTCCGTCACCCCGAATTTTATCAGAAGACGATCGAGAAAGAAGGCAACTTGACCGAAGAAGAAGCCTTGATGGAGCTGTATAAAAAGTTACGTCCAGGTGAGCCGCCTACTGTCAGTGGTGGTCAGCAATTGCTTGAGTCTCGGTTTTTTGACCCCAAGCGTTACGATTTAGGTAAAGTTGGTCGGTATAAATTGAACCGTAAATTGCGGTTGACTACTCCCGATGCAATTCGGGTATTGACTCCCCAGGATATCTTGGCGGCGATCGATTATCTAATCAATCTAGAATTTGATATCGGTAGTACCGATGACATCGATCACTTAGGTAATCGTCGGGTGCGTTCCGTTGGTGAGTTGTTGCAGAACCAGATTCGGGTTGGTTTAAATCGCTTGGAGCGGATTATTCGCGAACGGATGACTGTTTCCGAGACTAGTAGTTTGACCCCGGCAAGTTTGGTCAATCCTAAGCCATTAGTGGCGGCGGTGAAAGAGTTTTTTGGCTCTTCTCAGTTGTCTCAGTTTATGGATCAAACCAATCCCCTGGCGGAGTTGACCCACAAACGCCGACTCTCAGCATTAGGCCCAGGTGGTTTGACACGGGAACGGGCGGGTTTTGCGGTACGAGACATCCACACCTCCCACTATGGGCGGATTTGTCCGATCGAAACTCCTGAAGGCCCTAACGCTGGATTGATTGGTTCCCTGGCTACCCACGCGCGGGTAAATCAGTATGGATTTATCGAAACTCCTTTCTTACCTGTGGAAAATGGACGGGTGAAACGGGAGCTAGAAGCGGAATATATGACCGCAGATCAAGAGGATGACTTACGGGTTGCACCGGGAGATATTACTACGGATGAGAACGGGTATATTTTAGGCTCGACGATTCCCGTACGGTATCGTCACGAGTTTACTACCACTACTCCCGATCAGGTGGATTATGTAGCGATTTCTCCCGTACAGATTATTTCTGTAGCTACCTCGCTGATTCCCTTCCTCGAACATGATGATGCTAACCGCGCCCTGATGGGTTCTAACATGCAGCGTCAAGCGGTGCCATTATTGCGCCCAGAACGTCCGCTGGTAGGTACTGGATTGGAAGTCCAAGCAGCACGGGATTCGGGGATGGTAGTTTTGTCCAAAACTGATGGGATTGTCACCTTCATTGAAGCAGATTCGATCGACGTGAAAAACGATCGCGGTCGGATTCAGAAGCACTATCTCCAAAAATACCACCGTTCCAACCAGGATACCTGTCTCAATCAACGACCCTTAGTCCAAATCGGACAGCAAGTAGTTGCAGGTCAAGTTTTGGCAGATGGTTCGGCGACTGAAGGCGGGGAACTGGCTCTAGGACAGAATATTCTCGTTGCATATATGCCGTGGGAAGGGTACAACTATGAGGATGCAATTCTGATTAGTGAGAAATTAGTCGCCCTAGATTTCTACACCAGTATCCACATCGAGAAATTTGAAATCGAGGCTCGACAAACAAAATTAGGCCCTGAAGAGATTACTCGTGAGATTCCTAACGTCAGTGAAGAATCATTGCGAAACCTTGACGAAACCGGAATCATCCGTAAGGGTGCCTGGGTTGAGTCTGGGGATATCCTCGTTGGTAAGGTGACTCCCAAAGGAGAATCCGACCAACCACCAGAAGAAAAGCTCTTGCGAGCAATCTTTGGTGAAAAAGCTCGTGACGTGCGGGACAACTCCCTCCGCGTACCAAATGGTGAAAAAGGTCGCGTCGTCGATGTCCGGGTATTTACCCGCGAACAGGGGGATGAATTGCCACCTGGGGCGAATATGGTCGTCCGTATTTACGTCGCTCAGAAACGGAAGATTCAAGTCGGCGATAAAATGGCCGGACGACATGGAAATAAAGGGATTGTTTCCCGCATTATGCCTGTGGAAGATATGCCCTATCTACCCGATGGTACTCCAGTAGAAATCGTACTCAATCCTCTCGGCGTACCGTCGCGGATGAACGTGGGTCAGGTATTTGAATGTCTGCTCGGTTGGGCTGGTCATAACTTGGATATGCGGTATAAATTAACACCGTTTGATGAGATGTACGGAGCGGAATCTTCCCGCAGTACCGTTCATGGCAAACTCCAAGAAGCCGCCATCGCCCAAGATAAACCTTGGATCTTCGACCCTGAAGAGCCAGGTAAAACCACCGTCTACGATGGACGTACGGGTGAAGCCTTCGACCGTCCCGTAACAGTCGGTAAAGCGTACATGCTCAAACTCGTCCACTTAGTCGATGATAAGATCCACGCTCGATCGACAGGCCCTTATTCTCTCGTCACCCAACAACCGCTTGGTGGTAAAGCCCAACAAGGCGGACAGCGGTTCGGGGAAATGGAAGTATGGGCATTGGAAGCATTTGGAGCTGCATACACCCTTCAAGAGCTGCTCACTGTCAAATCTGACGATATGCAGGGACGGAATGATGCGCTAAATGCGATCGTCAAAGGGAAATCTATCCCCAGCCCTGGTACGCCAGAATCTTTCAAAGTACTGATGCGCGAGTTACAATCCCTCGGACTAGATATCGCCGTCCACAAAGTCGAACAAACAGCCGATGGCGACAGCCGCGATGTAGAAGTCGATCTGATGGCAGATGTCAACACCCGCCGCGCACCATCTCGCCCCACTTACGAATCCTTTGCTCGTGGAGAT
>JANOPX010000091.1:0-2321 GCA_031422115.1 Chamaesiphon sp. VAR_4_metabat_408
TCTCGAACATGTCTACGGTGATAAAATCCTATTTATGGGTACCGATTTATTCATTGAACGTGGTGACAGAATTGCTTTCCTCGGCCCCAATGGTTGTGGTAAATCCACGCTATTGAAGATGATTATGGGGATGGAACATCAGACTAGTGGCACGATTTCACTCGGTGAACATAATGTTATCCCCAGCTATTTTGAACAAAACCAAGCTGAAGCATTAGATCTGAGTAAAACAGTTTTAGCGACTATCCATGATGAAGTACCCGACTGGAAAAATGAAGCAGTCAGAACCCTATTAGGTCAGTTCTTATTTACTGGCGATATGGTGTTCAAGAAAGTTGAGTCGCTCAGTGGTGGTGAAAAAGCCAGACTCGCACTGGCGAAGATGCTGCTGATTCCAGCCAATCTATTAATTCTAGATGAGCCAACTAATCACTTAGACATCCCAGCTAAAGAGACGCTAGAAAATGCGCTGATTAATTATGATGGCACCGCGTTGATTGTTTCACACGACAGATATTTCATCTCCCAAGTTGCGAATAAAATCGTCGAAGTCCGAGATGGTGAGTTTCGGGTATATCTCGGCGACTATCACTACTATCTCGACAAGCTAGAAGAAGAACGCCAAGCTGCCAAGCAAACAGCTTTTGCAGCAGCCGAAGCAGCGAAGAAAGCTGCTAAGGCAGAGAAAGCGAGTGGGAAGAAGAAGTAATTAGATTTGTCCACAAATCGAGGTAGGGGCAATGTCTTGTCTCGCTAAACCGTTGGGGAACCCAACGAGCGCGAGCCGCTGTCTTGTCGTTTTTTTATGCGGGGGGAACCCCCGCATAAAAACGCCGCTTCATGAATTGCCCCTACCTCGATTTTTAATATGCATAGGTGACAAAGCGTAAGATTTTCAGATGTCAATTAGCCCCCAATAGCAATTTACGGCAGACTTTTGGGAAACATGGGATATGAGGTATGATAGTGTTCGGCTACCATCAAGGATGATATAAATTAGGGAAACTAAAAATCATGGAACAGCAAAATCAAAAACTGGCAGCAGGAATATGTGCCATTTTACTAGGGGCATTCGGTGTTCATAAATTTATTTTAGGATATACCACTGAAGGCGTAATCATGTTGTTAGTTAGTCTACTAACTTGTGGGATTGGAGCACTAGTAATGTCAGTAATTGGTATTGCTGAAGGAATTATTTATCTCACAAAAACTGATGAAGAGTTTATGAATACTTATGCTGTCAATAAGAAGGGTTGGTTCTAAATCGTGGTCAAATTGACCAAAGAAAAGCTAGGGATACGATTATCTAGAAAATCCAGGATTTTACGTTGTGGGATAATTGGATTCTGTACTATTCCGCTGATTAGTAGTGGGTTGTATACTAATGGATACCGCCTCAACCTCCTGTTCTGTCCCGTCCGACATTGGACGGGAGTTATCTGTCCAAGCTGTGGGATGACTCGATCATTTATGGCGATCGCGCGTGGTGATTGGCGTAGCGCGATCGATTATCATCTATTTGGACCGTTACTATTTATTGGATTTGGATTGACGATAGTTCAGGCAATCTGGGAACTATCGACTAATCAACGTCTACAGGTATTTTACATGCAGTGGTTGAAACGCAGAGATTTTCAACTAGTAATGTTATTCAGTTTTTTGGGCTACTATTTGCTCCGGCTAACTCAAGTTATTCCATCCCATCATATCTAGGAGATCGATCGTGAACGGCAAATCGAAACTACTACTTTTGCTAATTCCGGCTGGATTAAGTGGAGCTTACTTTTCGACAGTTGCAGGATTGGATACGAATATATTTGCGAAAGAGATCTCCCTGATACTCCCGCTTCAGATTTTGGCCCTGGTATATGTTGGCTATTACTATCGCCGCAAGCAAGCTAAGAGCAAATCTTAGTCAGAACTATATACGCTGAATATTTAAGTGCAATTAAAATCGTTGCTTTAGGAAAAATACTATTCTATTTGGTACCAACAACCATCGCAAATCGGTAGTGCTTGGAACAAATTCGATCGTTCTAACTACCTAATCTAGATAGGGTGTAAGATATTGCATTTTAGTCATCATAAAGATGCTATAATCTCGACCAATAGATAAGTACAAATACTTACACAAGTCTAGCTATGAGATATGTCTAGTCAGACTAGTAGCTGGAAGATAGTCTTAATTCAAATCAAATAACTGATTCAAAAATCATGCTCGGCAAGTATTCGCAGTTAGGGATTGTAGGTAGCGCGATCGTTTTGTGCCCATTTGTGGCACCCATAGTCATGGCACAACTGACTCCACCCGATGCCGCCTC
>JANOPX010000092.1:0-3141 GCA_031422115.1 Chamaesiphon sp. VAR_4_metabat_408
TTAGCCCCAACCCCAACTCAAGTAATGGTCTTAAATCTCCAAGAAGATTTGATGCCCATCTATCTCCAAGTCTCCCAACAACTCCGTCAAGCTGGCATCAAAGTAGTCACCGCATTCGACAAACGCCCCCTGAAAAAACAATTCGCCCTCGCAGACAAACAAGGTATCACCTTTTGTGTGGTAATTGGTGAAGAAGAGGCTGCGAATAAACTGTGTAAATTGAAGAATATGATCACTGGCGAACAGATTGAAATTGCGATCGATAATCTAGCTGCTGAGGTGAAACTAAGATTGGGTTAATCAATTTCGATATGCTCGCTCACACGTACTCCAGACTGCAACATTTTTTCGATAACTCTTCTTGCCAAATCATTATCCTCAATTATCAAAGCAGAATTTGTTTTGAGATGAATTGGCAAATAGTTGGTAGCTGAAACATCTGTGGCTATGATTTCTAGATTGAGTTGTCGAGCGTGACTTATCATCTTTCTTGCTTCGATTGATGATACTATACCTAGATCGATTTCTTGTTGGTTCTTCAAGAGTGATTTGATTTCGATGGCTGGAGTATTTTGATATGCTACTATAAGTTTTCTCAGAGCAATAATTTCTTGTATCGTTGGCTGACTACCAGCAAAACTTATTTTCAAACTACTTTGATGGTTGTACATAGCCATCAAAACCCACTCCTCGCTTCCATCCCATAGATACTGGTAGCAATTGAGACGATCGACTAAGTTCATATGGTTGAATTGAGATACAAATCCTCCGAATTCTCGAATAATTCGGAGGATGCTCTTAGTAATTAAAGGAATGGAGTATCATCCAATTGAGCAACTTTGACCATACCGCCTTCTTTGAACTGTACGATTAGTTCGCAATCTTCGAGGAGTGCAGTTCCGAGTAAAGGTCTAATTCCGGTAGCTAGAACGCGGACTCTTTGCTCTACGCCTTTCCAGATAATAATTCCTTCATGAACTGGTAACGTGACTTCACGACCATCAGCAAGACTGACACTGATGGCATATCTAAACCGCAATCCCAATAGGGTTACAGTTTCTAATGGTAGACAAATCTGATCTGTAAATCCGGTATCGATGAGAAATTCGATCGGTAGATTCGATCGACTCCGAGTGCGAAATATAACTTTAACTAGTGCCTGTCGGTCATTTACAATTCCAGAAATCACTGCCTAAGCTCCATTACGCCACCAATCGTCGCCGACACATTATAACCGATCCGAATCCCAAATAATGATGGATCTGAATGCCGCTGGCTCAAAATATCTGCGGCATATAAACCATCTTTATCTACCTCATAATCACCCGTCTCGACATCAATAACGACCATCTTACCGATGTTTTCAGGATAGTTAACTTCTTGCTCGATCGTATTTTCGTACATTTCTTTTGCACGCCGTCCGACTTCTTCATGGCTGACAAGAATTTTTGGCATATACCGTCTCCAGATAGCTGAGTAAGCACTATTATATCTCAAGGGGATAAGCGATCGGCTGAATTTTACTCAGCCTAAAATTACATTATTTGAAGAATCGATCGCACCCAACCCTTTACAGGACGATCGCTCGGAGTCAAAATAGAGGCTGGGCATTATAAATAAGGGTATAGCGGCGTGAGTCAACAATTTGACTATGATTTGGTGATTATTGGTGCGGGTGTGGGTGGGCATGGTGCTGCTCTCCATGCGGTCAGTTGCGGGCTGAAGACTGCTATCATCGAAGCGGGCGATATGGGCGGAACTTGCGTCAATCGTGGTTGTATTCCTTCTAAAGCGTTACTCGCAGCATCTGGGAGAGTGCGAGAATTGCGGAATGCTCACCATCTCAAGGCGTTGGGAATTCAGGTGGCGAATGTGACTTTCGATCGCCAAGGGGTCGCGGATCATGCTAGTAATTTGGTAACTAAGCTGCGGGGAGATCTGACAAATAGTTTGACTCGCTTGAATGTGGAGATTATTCACGGTTGGGGAAAGGTGGCTGGTACTCAGAAAGTGAGTGTCACGACTCCAGAAGGTGAGAAGATTGTCACAGCAAAGGATATTATCATTTCGTCAGGTTCGGTACCTTTTGTACCGCCAGGGATTGAAGTTGATGGAAAGACGGTATTTACCAGCGATGATGCGATTAAATTAGAGACGTTACCCCAGTGGATTGCGATTATTGGGAGTGGTTATATCGGCTTGGAATTTTCCGATGTCTATACGGCTCTGGGTTCGGAAGTGACGATGATCGAATTTTTCGACCAATTGATGCCGGGATTCGATACAGATATTGCTAAACTAGCCAAACGGATTTTAATCGATCCTCGCGATATTGATGCCAGATCTGGTCTTCTCGCCAAGCGGGTAATTCCTGGCTCTCCGGTAGTTATCGAGCTAGCTGACGCGAAAACCAAGGAAGTTGTAGAGATCCTAGAGGTCGATGCTTGCCTCGTGGCGACTGGTCGGATTCCCGATACCAAAAATCTCAATTTGGATGCTGTCGGGGTGTCCCTCGACCGCCGAGGCTTTATTCCGGTGAATAATCGGATGGAGGTCTTGGTTGATGAAAAGCCTGTGGCGCATCTATGGGCGATCGGCGATGCGACGGGTAAAATGATGTTGGCTCATGCTGCATCTGCTCAGGGGATTGCAGCGGTGGAAAATATTTGTGGTCGATCGCGTGAGGTAGACTATCAGAGTATTCCGGCTGCGGCGTTTACTCATCCAGAGATTAGTTTTGTCGGTTTCACTGAGGCTCAGGCGAAGGAAGCTGGTGTCGCGGGTGGATTTGAGGTAGCAGCGGTACGAAGTTATTTCAAGGGTAATTCAAAAGCGATCGCCGAAGGTGAATCTGATGGAATGGCGAAGGTGATCTATCGCAAGGATACTGGGGAAGTCTTGGGTACCCATATTATCGGCTTACATGCGGCTGATTTGATTCATGAAGCCTCAAATGCGATCGCCCAGCGCAATTCTGTCAAAAATCTAGCTACCTACGTTCACGCTCATCCTACTCTGTCTGAGGTATTGGATGAAGCCTATAAACGTGCGGCTGGTGCTGGCGTTCATTAATTGAGATTTTGGATTTTGGATTGAAATTACCGATGTAGGTTGGGTTGAGCCTCGAAACCCAACATCTAC
>JANOPX010000093.1:0-10375 GCA_031422115.1 Chamaesiphon sp. VAR_4_metabat_408
GAGCCTTTACGACGTCTGTGGAGCACACCAAGACTGTTTTTGGATTTACATTCTATATTGGATTTCTCTTCCCCTGTCTTCGATTACACCATTACCATTGTCCCCCAGTCCCCCAGTCTCCCAGTCCCCCACACACCCCCAACTCTTATACACTAATAACGATAGACGAATAACTAACGAGAAAATATGGCTACTTGGCGGTGTGTGAAGCAGTGTGGGGCTTGTTGCAACTTGGATCCGAATGAGCGAGAGGATTTGGAGGAATATCTGGTACCAGAGCAGCTAGCCATCTATCTGAGTATGGTCGGTGAAGATGGTTGGTGTGTTAATCTCGATCGAGATACCCGCGCCTGTCAGATTTATGAAGATCGGCCATCTTTTTGTCGGGTACAGGAAGATACATTTGTCGCAATGTTTGGGATTGAGCCAGAGGAATTGAATGACTTTGCGATCGATTGTTGTACTCAGCAGATCGAAGGTGTCTATGGAGATCGCAGTTTAGAAGCTCTTCGCTTCGAGCGCGAACTAGGCATTATCATTGAAGCCTGATTTTTGAGCTTCAACTAAGATGTCAATCCAAAATCCCCAATCCAAAATCCAAAATCCAAAATCCAAATGACTAGTTCATCAAATTCAGAGATTGTTACTAATGATGATGTGGATTCAATTTCAGTCGTCATCCCATCCTCAGCGTCCCAGAAATCCAGCGCGTGGAGTACATTTTTATCCACATTTATCACGATCTTTCTAGCAGAAATGGGCGATAAAACCCAGCTCGCAACTCTATTGATGAGTGCCCAATCTCAATCCCCGTGGATTGTCTTCGCAGGTGCGGGTTCGGCTTTGATTGCGACTAGTTTAGTCGGGGTATTGTTAGGGCGTTATCTTGCCAAAGTCCTCTCACCCAAAACCCTCGATATAGCTGCTGGGATATTGTTGATGGTAATTTCGATCCTACTACTATGGGATGTCGTCCAACTGTAGAGATTGGGAGTTGGGAGTTGGGAGTTGGGGGACGGGGGGACGGGGGGACGGGGAGACTGGGAGACTGGGAGACTGGGGGACGGGGGGACTAGGGAAACTGTCAAAATCCAGAGTCCCCCGCCCAGCGCTCCTCCACTCTCCGCGTGATTTCAGTCGCAAAATCCGTCTTGGTGTGCTCCACTGTCGTCGTCTCGGGTCACCCGAGCCGTGGGAACAAAGGACACTCCCTTACATCCGCAAAATCCAAAATCCAAAATCGCCATCAACTCAGCCATTTGTGGCTTTGATTCCCACACAAAGCATCGTAAAGTGAACGCTAATATCTAAATTTATCAACAGATCGGCGTTCACTAGAAATGACTTATAGCCTCCGAATCGTCGATTTACCTTTGTCCGAACGTCCTCGCGAACGATTGTTGTCTCATGGAGTCAAACAGCTCAAGAATGCCGAATTGATAGCGATTTTGTTGGGAACGGGACAAGGGCCTGGTAAACTATCAGCGATCGGTCTAGGTGAGTATATTCTCAATCATTTGGGTCAACATCAGCGAGATCCGTTAGAACGTTTGCGGGATGTTTGTCCCCAAGAATTGATGGATATTGAGGGCGTAGGGCCAGCCAAAGCTACGGCTATTTTAGCAGCGATCGAGCTAGGTCAACGAGCATGTTTAATACGTCCACCCGACAGGGCTATCATCGATAGTCCCCAGATGGCTGTAAATGCCCTCAGCCGCGAGTTAACCCACTATCCCCAGGAAAGGTTTGCAATCCTACTTTTGGATGTCAAGAATCGGCTGCTAGGCACCAAATTGATTACGATCGGTACAGCCACCGAAACCCTCGCACCGCCGCGAGAAATCTTCCGCGAAGTGCTCAAACAAGGAGCCACCAAAATCATCGTCGCTCACAATCACCCATCTGGTAGCACCGAACCCAGTCAAGCAGATATCGAGCTAACTCGTCAACTATTAGCTGGAGCCAAGTTCCTCGGTGTGCCACTATTAGACCACCTAATTTTGGGTCATACTGAATGGACGAGCATTCGTCAAACCACCACTCTCTGGGAAGAATGCCCTCAAGGAGAATAGCTCATACCAACAAATTGTTGGAAAAATTGGCTATCTTCAGTCACCCGCCAACTGGCTGCTACATGAATCATGCAGTACTTATCCCACAACACTGTTGTATCGATGGCTAAAGACAATCGCTGGTTTTTCTACTCTTTTCTCGTCTCCGTCTGCTTTTGAGGCATTTGTGTCAGGCAGCCAGGGGGCGTACCAGTATATTGAGCGATACGATTGCGGATAAAATCTGAATTTAGGCGGTTGTTACCACGAATTTGGATTTCTTCGACGCGCCCTTCAATAATATTAATTTCGACTATTCCCGTTTCTTTACCAATTCGTTGGGGTGGAATAATTGCACCGGAAGTAACGTAGCCTGCATCTAAATAGAGCTGAGTAATCTTAGATCGAATCTCAAATAAATCGGCGATCGAGATATCCCGATCGAGATATACTTGCGTCAGTCGATCGAATTCAGCCTGACTAAATACAGTACTCCCAATTACCTTAAATTGCTTGACTCGAATCGTGCCTGGTAAATCAGTATTAGCAGGATCGCCAGTTGGCGGCATCGTCGGAATTAATTCCGGTAACGATGGAATTTTGGGGATAATTTGAGGTTCGGCGAGGGGTGCTTGGGATGGGGGAAGATTATTTCGCTCAGTCGGAGCGGCTCCACCAACGACAGGTTGCGCCCATGTATAGGGATCTACAGCAATTCCCAGACACAATACTAATCCGATGGTACAGCCGATCCGATATATCATCATTCAATACTAGACTTAGCCTAATTTTTAAACTATGAGCACCCAAGCCAAATAATATCACAAATTCTTTTGCATAATTCGATCGGATAATTAAACCCTCTAATTAAGCTGAGATCGTCAAAAATGCGATCGCCTTGCGATCGATCGTCATCAATAAAAGAAAATTGAAATTTGAATAAAGAGCGACAGATTTTTGAATGATTTTGGAGGATAATTAAACCAGACCAAATTTATCTAAAATCATGAAAAAAGTTATAGCATTGGTAAGTGGATTGGTACTTTCATTTCAAGCCTCGACAGTAGCGGCTGCACCCCCACCACAGAAACCCAAAAGCTTCGCTCGATGGTGTCAACAAAAAAAATCTGTCCCTGCCGATACTAGGCATACAATCGAGGTATTGCTAGAAAAAGCTGGTACCAAAAACTGTCAAAAAGCCGATACCAAACTTAGGAATCTAAAGCATCTCTCCCTCTTCGGCGATCGAATCGTCGATGTCAAGCCACTGGCGGCTTTGACTAATTTGACTAGTCTCTGGCTCCACTGGAATCAAATCATCGATGTGAAACCACTGGCGGCTTTGACTAATTTGACTAGTCTCAGCCTCGACAGGAATCAAATCATCGATGTGAAACCACTGGCAGGTTTGACTAATTTGACTAGTCTCAACCTCGAAAGCAATCAAATCATCGATGTGAAACCACTGGCGGGTTTGACTAATTTGACTTTTCTCTCCCTCGAAAGCAATCAAATCATCGATGTGAAACCACTGGCAGGTTTGACTAATTTGACTAGTCTCGGTGTCAGTAGCAATAAAATCGTCGATGTGAAACCACTGGCAGGTTTGACTAATTTGACTTTTCTCGGTGTCAGTAGCAATAAAATCATCGATGTGAAACCACTGGCAGGTTTGACTAAATTGACCGATCTCTCCCTCTTCAGCAATCAAATCGTCGATGTGAAACCACTGGCAGGTTTGACTAAATTGACCGATCTCTCCCTCTTCAGCAATCAAATCGTCGATGTGAAACCACTGGCAGGTTTGACTAATTTGACTAGTCTCAGCCTCGAAAACAATCAAATCGCTGTCAAAACTTGCCCAGTAAAACCAGAATCTATCTGTAAGTTCTAAGTGCGATCGATCTAATTTCAACCGATTGATAACACAGGAATTCGTAGGGGCGGGTTTAGCTAGTAATTACCGATAAAATGTATTTAATCTAGAACAAAACCCGCCCTCCTCACTTGTTTTATCTATGTCGGTCGATTATATCGATCGACGATAAAGATACTAGCTAGACTAAAAAATATCTTTGGAATTACTCAATCAAACCTTATTTCCTAAACTAGAGATTGTTTCGAGTGCGATCGATAAATCCTGAGAAAGTTGAGTTGATTCTCTGACTAGTTCGGCTAATTCGGATGTTTGAGTGGTAGAATATATGGCTTCGAGTCGTTGTTGAGAATCGATCGATCTATTGTGCGAGTCGATGAGCAAAGCTTGGATGCGAGCGAGAGTTATTTCTTCTGACTCTGATGTATCTACATTAGCCCAGTTGTGAGGTAATATAATCCGATCGATCCAACCGCGTTCGTTAATAGTAACTGGTACTTCTTGCTTATATGCTGCTACTGTCCTTTGGAGTTTCGAGCGCAACTCAGTCAAAAACTCGGCATTAATTTGACTATGAGGATCGCTTTCACCCAAATATTTGGCCACTGCAAATACAGTTTGATAGATACAGCTCTGACGATATAGTTGGACACCAATTCTATCGCCAGATTTACTCACCCCTTTTAACAAAAGTTCGATCCACCGATCGAGATAATCTAGATCGGCTAAACCTTCTGTCATCACTAATAGTTCTAAATTTAACTCAGATTCAGGAGTATCGACATTACATCTAAACCAATCCCAACAGAGCCGAATAATTCGATCGAACAAGTCTTGAGTATCGCTAGACAATCCTTGCCGTTTGCGAAACTTGTCACTCGTCAAAAATGCTCTGAATCCTGACAATTCCGCTTCACCACTAGCTACAGCCAATGGTTCCAAAGTCTCTAAATCTATGACTGGATCGAGATTTGCAGCTAATTCTGTCAAGTCTACAATCTGTGACTCAGTAGTGAATAAATCTGGCTCAAATTGACCTAAATCTGGTGAGACTAAGTTAGCTAGATCGGGGAGAATAGTACCACCCATAGTTCGATCTCCAGCAAGTACTTCCGACTGGGCTTGTTGGAGATTGATGAGTGCTAGATTAGCGATTTGTGCGAGTAATTCGGGATAAAGAAGTATCACCGCATCAATCCGCTGATTGATGGCTAGAAAGCCAGGTAATTCAAAGGATTCGGCTAAACCGATACAAATCTCAGTGGTATTTTGCAGGCACTCCAGAATCTCATCTAAAGAACCAGTTTCAATCGTCAGATTCAGCGTGTCGAGCTGTTCTTGGACGGTAGTTTCAAAGATAGAGGCAACAATATCAAAACCCAATTCGATCGAACTTGGGAGCGAAATTTCATTCAGCGTCCAATCACCCAACTTCAATTTTAACTGTTCGATCGTCCGAGCCAACCGTTCAAAGACGATCGATTCGTCAATTTCTCGCGCCAATACTTGAGCGTCTATACACTCTTGCAATCCCGAATATCCCTCTAACAGCAGAGATTGGATCGATACATCGATACTTATCTCCAAATCATAGAATACCCGCGCCACATCCTCCAGATCGTGGGCGATACTACCGATCGAAGTCAATCCGACATTTGCCGCCGCACCCTTGAGCGTATGCAGTGCCCGCATCAAATTATGTACCTTGGCAGTGGTATGCTCTGCTGGTAATGTTAGAATTTCTTGTTCGATCGTCTGAAGCAATTCTGGTGCTTCTGCAAGAAAATAACTATAAGCCTGTGCTTGAATTTGAAGATCGTTCATCGGGTTACGAGTAGAAGCTTTGTGGCTGTGTTAGAGATTTGGTTCAAAACCCGCTCCTACCGCCTATCCCCTCCAAAGGTTCGGTACAATTTGGGGTTGGGTGCGTTGGGTCTCCATGTCTGCTAGTATTCCCAGTAGAACGGAGGATAATAACTATTGCCGTTGGCGTAGCCTCGCAGAATGCGAATCGACTATCCATGAAAGGACGAGATCGGGTAAAATTGGGAATGTCACGATCGATACTCAGCAATAGCAATCCAGTTAGATCGGGATCCCCCAATAACTTTAACTATTACCGCCTTAATAGACTTAATTGGTGGGACTAGAAATTACCGACCGTAAGCTATGCTAACGATCGGCATAGATAGTATTCTGAGCTACTGCCAGGTTTATATTAGGAGTTGATGTCTTGAAGTTATTCGCCCGGTTAAAAGAATTGTCTGCAAAATTGCTGCCCAGTGTAGCAAAAAAACCTCGCGACAGACTATTAACAGGTAGCTCACAACCAGCCCCCCCGCCGTCAGTCAAGACTAGTGAGCAAGAGAGTCAGGTTAAAGTCCGATTCATAGATACTGAGAACATCAACCCCCCATCAGTACCAGGGAAGATAGTTCCTAAAAAAGCAGTAGCTACTACCACCTCGCCCCTCAGTCGGATTGGATCGATCGTTACCAGCCCATTTCGCGGCCCCAAACCCCTCCACAAGAGTAAACTATTCTGGGCGGGATCGGGACTCGGATTGGGCGGATTGGCTCTCGGCGGAGCCTGGTTATTTGTCGATAATAGCGTCAGTCAGTACAAAGCCGCCGACGCACTCAACTACGTTCGTCCTGGTAGCATCACCATCAAAGGTCTCAATGGTACCGTGCTACTCCAGACAGGTGAAGCCACCCGCGAGACACTCAAACTCTGGCAAATGCCCACCAATCTCAAAAACGCCTTCGTCGCGATCGAAGATCGTCGCTTTTACGAACATGATGGCGTAGACTACAAAGGTATAACGCGGGCAATGGTGACAAACCTCACCTCCAAAAATATCTCCGAAGGTGCCAGTAGCATCAACCAACAGTTAGCGCGAGTAGTCTATCTCGACCAAGAACGTAGTGTTTGGCGAAAACTCCGCGAAGTTCGCATCGCCCAAAAACTTGGCACAGAACTAACCAAAGACCAAATCCTCGAACGCTACCTCAACCTCGTCTATCTCGGCGAACATACCTATGGGGTAGCTGATGCCGCGATGGTATACTTCAGCAAAACCGTCGATAAGCTCAGTCTCGGAGAAATGGCCACCCTCGCCGCCATGCCACCCGCACCCAATCGATATTCACCCTTTGTCAATCCTGACTTTGCCGGAAAACGGCGGAATCTAGTTTTGGACAGAATGGCAGATGCCAAATTTATCACCAAAGCCGAAGCAGAAACAGCCAAAGCCGAAGTCCTCAAACCCAAACGAAGTCAGCTTCCCAGCGCAGAACAACAAGCCCGGTACTTTACCAAATACATCGAGCAAGAACTACCCCAACGCATCACCAAACAACAGATCAAAGCAGGTGGATTGATTATCGAAACCACCCTCAATCCCGAATGGCAGAAAAAAGCCGAAGAAGTAGTCAACACCGTCGTCCGTCAGAATCGCGGCTCCTTCGGGCAAGCCGCAATGGTATCTGTAGACCCCCGTACGGGCGGAATTCGATCGATGGTAGGCGGCACCGACTTTGCCAAAAATCAGTTCAACCGCGTCACCCAAGCCAAACGCCAACCAGGATCCACCTTCAAACCATTTGTCTATAGTACCGCGATCGCTGGCGGCATCAGTCCAAATAAAACCTACCTCGATGCCCCGTTTGAAATCGGTCGTGATGAGGGAGGTAATTACAAGCCCAAAAACGCAGGCAAAGGCTTCAAAGGGCAAATCTCCATGCGCGATGCCCTCGTCAACTCCGTCAACATCGTCGCCATCAAAGTCCTCATCGATACAGGCTACCAACCAGTCATCGATATAGCGCGCAAAATGGGAGTCCAATCCGAACTCAAAGCCGTCTACTCCCTCGCATTGGGCGCATTGGAAGTCAACCTCCTCGAGATGACTGGTGCCTACAGCACCTTCGCCAACAAAGGCATCCAGAACCCCGTCCACGGCATCATCAGAGTCACCAATAAAAAAGGTGAAATCCTCTACGAAAATAAACCTAAACCCGAACGAGTGCTCGAACCAGACACCACCGCCATCATGACTTCGATGATGCGCGGAGTCGTCAACGAAGGTACCGCCAGATCTGCCCAAATCGGTCGCCCCGTAGCCGGAAAAACCGGAACCACCGACAAAGAGCGGGACTTGTGGTTTATCGGCTTTGTGCCCCAACTAGTCACAGGTGTCTGGCTCGGCAACGACAACAACCAACCCACCGGGAACGCCAGTAGCACCGCCGCCTACGCCTGGTCTAGGTTTATGATCGCCGCCGTCAAAGACATCCCCCCACAAGACTTCCTCCCCCGTCCCGACAATGTAGACAGACGCAAAGCCGAACTAAAACTCGACCCCATCAAGCCTCGCTATCAACGTACCCTAGCAGCTCCAGCCAAAGACGACAAAAACGGGGAAGAATCGAACAACGATAGAGATGGTTCCCGTCGCTCTCGCAGTTCTCGTCGTTCTGAGAGCACCGATAATAGCACCTCAGATACTCCCCGTCGTTCGCGCCGTTCGCGCCGTTCTGAGGGCGTAGATAATAGCACTTCAGATAGTCCCCGTCGCTCGCGCCGTTCTGAGAGCGTCGATAATAGCAGCACCTCAGATACTCCCCGTCGTTCTCGTCGCCGTTCGCGCCGTTCTGAAGGCAATTCAGACAGTGGTTCATCTGACGAATAGAGCATCAGACAAAGCCATGAGTATTGAACTTTCGAGCGAATCTATGACTTCAAATAACGTAAACACAAGATAATAATTTACTAGAGAGTATAACTAAATGATAGATCTCAGTCAGATCGAAGCTTTTAGTCAACAAATTGTTGAGAAATTTCAGCCAGAGCGGATTATCCTGTTTGGATCTTACGCATATGGACAGCCAACCGAAGATTCAGATGTAGATTTATTAGTGATTTTACCGTTCGAGGAAATGCCTGTTCAAACAGCAGTTGCGATCCGTCAACAAATTAAGCCTCCTTTTCCGCTAGACTTAATTGCCAGAACCCCCGAACAAATTCAGCAGCGATTGAATATGGGTGACTTTTTTATTCAAGATATTATTAGTAAAGGTCGCATTCTTTATGAGGCAAATTACACAAGAGTGGGTAGATAAAGCAGAGGGTGATTTTGCGACAGCACAACGAGAGCTTCAAGTGCAACAAATGGCTAATTATGATGCAGTATGCTTTCATAGTCAGCAATGTGTAGAGAAATATCTCAAAGCTTGTTTGCAAGAGGAAAATATTGCTTTTAATAGAATTCACGATCTCAGTAGACTTTTGGATCTAATTCTACCTGTCGAGCCAACCTGGGAAGCATTACGTCCGAGGCTTGAAGTCTTAACTACTTATGCTGTTGAATTTCGGTACCCAGGTATATCGGCAAATCAAGCTTTGGCAACACAGTCTTTTAAGGATTGTGACACAGTTCGGCAAATTATTCGACAGCATTTTTCATTGTAAATTATTTAGCTATTCTCCCTATGGAGAATCGAGGATTGGATATGTATGCTAACTTTGGTATGGCAATCCAAATTAAGCACCTCCTGGGTGATGTTCGCTCTCCTAGTTTGGTGCCATTTTGACACCAGCAAGCTAGAATTAAGGTAAATCCTTCACAACTTCGATGAACCAACCAAGCAAGGATGCGCGAGTAGTAGCCAGAATCCCGCCTGCTGTCAAAGATACATTGCAAAAAGCAGCGGACTTATCTGGTGCTACCCTAAATCAATTTTTAGTGCAATCAGCACTCACCGCCGCCAACCAAATTCTGGAGACACAACGAACGATCTTTTTATCCGAGCGAGATGCTCAGACAGTCTTCGATTTGCTCGAAAATCCGCCTGCTCCCAACCAACAACTTTTAGGTGCTGTGAATCGACATCGAGCATTTAGTCGTGAAAATTATCGAGCTGCTGAATAAATCCCACAACCGAGAACAGTTTGATTGTGGTGCTCCACTCCTCAACCAGTTTCTCAAATCGACGGCTAGACAACATATTCAGAAGGGTATTTCGCGCACCTTTGTATTGAGTGATGATGGTAATCCTCAACTGATTATTGGTTTTTTTACCCTCACTTTGTGTGAAGTCAAGAGTGAAAAATTGCCGTCGGAGATGGCGAAGAAGTATCCAACTCAAGTACCTGGGGTTAAACTGGCGCGTCTGGCTGTAGATGGGCAATGGCAACGTCAGGGGATTGGCGAGATTTTGATGGTAGAAGCAATGCAGCGAGCATTGCTAGTTGCTGATACTGCTGGCGGGATTGGTTTATTTGTTGATGCTAAAGATGAGACGGCTCAAAGCTATTATGCTCGGTATGGTTTTATCACTTTGGAGGACAATCTCCTAGAGATGTTCTTGCCATTATCTTTACTGAGTGAGGACGCTAGATATCGCTAAGGAATGAGGATTAAATAACTTGCGTAGGTTGGGTTGAG
>JANOPX010000094.1:0-33687 GCA_031422115.1 Chamaesiphon sp. VAR_4_metabat_408
CGACCCTACCACCCTCCTACCCTCCTACCCTACCACCCTCCTACCCTCCTACCCTACCACCCTCCTACCCTCCTACCCTACCACCCTCCTACCCTCCTACCCTCCTACCCTCCTACCCTCCTACCCTACCACCCTCCTACCCTCCTACCCCCCTACCCTCCTACCCCTTTGTACTTTCTCAAAAATGCTTGAAACCAGATTGCATGTCGAGGTTGAGGGTGGGATATTGTTGAGTAGGATCGACGATCGAGATAGCTAGTTGTTGAGTGATTTTACCAATAATTGCGGCTCCTTGTTGGCGTAGCCTCTTCCCTGGAGAATCGAGGCTCGCGACTAATTGGGTGGCGATAGTCTCTGGCATACACAAGACTAGTTCAAAATCTTCGCCGCCGTATAGAGCTGAATCTAGAGCTGAATCTGGGTATATGTGAGTCAAGGCTGGGGCGATGGGAATTGCGGCTCGATCGATTATCGCACCTACTTGGCTAGATCGACAAATTTGGACGATCGCATCTGCTAAACCGTCGCTACTATCCATCCCGGCAATTTGAAATATTGTACTGGTATCGTCGCGCAATCGATCGAGGATGGGCAACACATCTAGCCTAGGCTGAGGATGTTGATGAGCTTGAATGAGGATTTGTCGATCTTCGAGAGTTAGATTTTGACCTAATTGGGAGTCGAGGAGTAATTTCAAACCACCGTCGGCATTGCCATGATAGCCTGTGATGACGATCGCATCTCCAGGCATAGCCGTATGTCGGCGAATTAGTCGCTCTGGATTCACAGCACCCAAGGCGGTAATCGCTACAGTACGGACGATCGATCGAGTCAAATCTCCACCAATAATCCCCGTTCCATAGCTGCTCAAACATGCTTGCATTCCTTGGTAAAGCTGCTCCAGCCAGACGACAGGTAGTTCTGGGGGTAAACTCAACCCAACTGTAATTCCCAGGGGTCTCGCGCCCATTGCGGCTAAATCTGATAAATTGGCAGCAACCGATCTCCAGCCTACATCAAATGGACTGGTAGTTCGATCGCTAAAATGCACTCCATCTACCAATACATCGGTAGTTACCACCAGTTCGCAATCTGCGGGAGGATGAATAATCGCTCCATCATCGCCGATACTCTGAGGAATACAATAGGGTCGAATTAGAGCGAGTAATCCCTGTTCGCCCAAATTTTTAATTAGCATGATGGCATTTTTCCAAACTAGCTAATTTTGGATCGTATCATAAAATTGATTAATTGATTGTTTCTACTGTGGCAATCTTAAATTAGAAGCTATAAGGCATATCCCCGACTTCTTGGAGAAGTCGGGGATATAGCGTAATTCTGAAGAGTCCAGTTTTCAAGAGGGTGTTTGAAAATTATGAAAATTATTTAGATTAGCTAATATTATCAAGCGACTTTAGCATTAACTGTGAAGACTAGATCGTTGTAATCTTTATCGCCACCACCATATAGATCCTCGAATCCAAACTTATTAGCACCTAAAGATTTAGTATGCTGGAAACCATCAGCATTGGCAGACATATAGTCGAAATAAACTTGAGGAGTGGTAGCACCATTTCTACTAAGGACATCATTTACACTGCCATTAGCGATGAGGAAAGGTGCATAAATATAGCCGCCTTTGAGACTTGTGGGGGTACTCAAACCATTTCTGTCTAGTTGTACTCCTTCGTCTTTTACTTGAGAGCGGCGAAGAGCTGCATTTAGATATCCTGGATCTTTAGGCGCGTAAGATTTACCATCGGTGTCGATGACGGTACCTTGAGTATCCTCAACTCGATAGAAACCTGCATAGTTACGATAAGCAGCCTCAGCACCAACGCCACTAAAGTTAATGGCGATTATTTTTCCAGTCAAATCTTGAGGAGTAGCCGAGGTAGAATCATCGGTACGAAAATCTAGCAGATTACTTGTTGATGAAGTAGTTTTTAAGTTCACAGAAAGTGTGACTGGCTGAGGATTATCGATAGTTTGAGTGGTTGCTGGAGTGACTATATCGATGACAGGGGATAAAGTATTTTTCGCGTCTACAGGAGCTGTGACTTGCTTAGAATTGCCAATAGTTTGAGTGGTTGCTGGAGTAACTGTATCGGTAAGAGGAGTTGCTATTTCGGTAGTTGGAGTGACTGGAGTTGTTATTTCAGCAGTTGGCTGATTTGAATCAAGCCGCATAACAGGTACAACTAAATCTAGTTTGACGTTACTTGGTGGTTCTTTGGAATCGATCGATTTAGGATCGATCGAGGTAGTTTTGGTTCCAACTATTTTACCATCACGAATGAAATCAACTTGATATTTGCCAGGATCCAAGAGTTCTTGATAGCCACCTGCATCAGCTACATTAACTGTGGTATTAAAATTTGTACCATTGATGCCAGTAATCTTGACTTGAACATCTTTTAAACCTTCACCAGCTTGGTACCAAGTATCTTGATTTTTATCTTCAAAAGCAACCCCAACTAGCCAAGCTTTTTTGTCTAATGCCGATCGGTTCCCAAAATTTTGAGTAACTACTAGAGGGCCGACTTGAGTCTTAGGATTGTCTTCTGGAGTTATTGAGATACCTACTTCTCGAACTTCAGTAGATAAAATTGTATCCCGATGTCCGGCTGGATTTTGGATGCCACTTCCATCTGGATTACTCCCCCAATCGATCGCAAAACCAGCATGAGTATGCAGTACAGATCGTCCATAAGCATAGACATTTTCTGCGGCAGATTTATAATCATAATTTACATCAAGTAGTCTTTGCCCAAAATCTGCTTCGTAGGGTGTAATTAAATTATTATTACTATCGTATTTACCAACAAGGTGGGACTGTTGGTCATATTCGATCGACACCTGATTATGCTTTTTCGCTGCTTCGTTGAGCTTGCTATCCCAAGCTACTGGAGCTACTACTTTTGTTAGTTTACTCCACTGCGTCTTGAGTGTATCAATATTGACTTTGAAGTCATCTAAAGCTTTCTTAATAGCTGGATCGTAAGACTGCTCATTTGGGTCTGCGGCATCCAACAAGATTTGCAATTCTTCTTGCGGATTTAGTCGCATCCGGTTGATTAATTCTAGTAGTTCTTGCTCTTGGGCAGTGGGGTTAGCCATAGATCCTTAGATTTAATAAATAGTATTAATTTATCGATTGTCTAGAAAATAGATTACCCACCGTTCGATCTGGATGAACAATAATTATGCTTACCATCATCAAGTGACACTAGAGGGTATTAAATTTACTTGACTTATTTATTACTATTTACACTTACTTACACTCGGTTTCACACCCGAATATTTACCGAACTTTTAGATCGGTTTTTCCCCGGTTGCTTCTGAACTCAGTATTGTTACTTACAAAACTTTTGCTGTGACTTGGAAGGTCAAATCGTTGTAATCTCGATCGCCACCACCAAGCAGATCCTCAAATCCAAAGTTATTAGCTCCTAACATCCGAATATGCTCGGTTTTATCTGCATTAGCAGCTTGATAATGAAAGTAAACATTATTTGCGCCGTTGGGATCTGGACGATTGAGGACATCATTTACGCGACCATTTGCGACTAGAAATGGTGCATAAATATAGCCACCTTGGAGATTGGTAGCTCTAGACAAACCATTTTTATCTAATTCTATACCTTCATTAGTCACTTGAGAGCGGCGTAGAGCGGCTGCTAAGTAGCCACTGTCTCCAGGTTGATAGGATTGACTATTGCTGGGGTCGATGACGGTACCCTGCTCATTCTCGACTCGATAAAAGCCTGCATAATTGTGGTAGCTGGCATCGCTGGTAATCTTGGTAAATTTGACCTCGATCTCTTTATCGATTGAATCTCTGCGGAAGTCTAATAGATGAGCATCAGTAGGATTGGGCTGAAGATTGACTACTGGTAAGACTAGATTTGGTTGGACAGTATTTATAGGCAAATCGGTACTGATATTTTGGAGAGGTAGAACTAAATCTAGTTTGACATTATTGGTGATTTTGGCATCGATGCTAGTTATTTGAGAGCTAATTATTTGACCATTGCGACTAAAATTTACTTGGTATTTACCAGGATTGAGTAGTTCTTGATATCCCCCAGCTTCGCCGACTGCGATCGTATCTTTGAAACTATTATCGATTCCAGTAATCTGAATACTAACATCGCTCAAACCTTCCCCAGCTTGATACCAACCGTCTTTATTAATGTCATCAAAAGCAACTCCCAACAGCCAAGCTTTGCCACTGAGTGCATTCCGAGTGCCAAAATTCTCGGTGATAACTAATGGGCCGAGTGGTTCGCTATTATCATCTTCGATCGCCGAAATACCCACTTCTCGAACTAGATTGGACATCATATTCGATCGATGAGACGCACCATTTTGAATCCCATCAACAGAATTTTTTCCCTGTCCCCAATCGATCGCCAAACCAGTGTGTGCAAAAATAGTAGAACGAGCCGCCGCATAGAGATTTTCGCCACTAAAGGTCGCCTGATAACCAGATTTAGCAATCCGCTGATTCCAAGTACCTTCACCTGGTAAAATATGTGCTTGCTGCTTTCGATCTATCATCACCAAATTGTGGGCGGTTGCAGCATCTTGCAATTGACTCGACCAAGCTAAAGGTGCTACTGGTACTAGAGTCGCCCATTGTTTCTTGAGGGTATCTAAATTAACTTGATAATAATCCAAAGCATACCGAACGTCCTCATCAGTTGTATCGAGCAAGATTTGGAGTTCTGCTTCTGGATGTAAGCGCATCCGGTTCATCAGTTCCAATAATTCTTGTTCTTTAGCTGTAGGCTGGGACATGGTTTTGCTGGGTAGGTGAAGATGTACGCATCACAATTTGCACCCAAGCGCGAGGTGGCGAGGGTAGCGAAAATCACGAAGCTGGAAAATTGGTGAAATATCGATCGACCGTATAATTACGGTTGGAGTAACAATTCGGTTGAGTGTGCTGCTACCCTCTTGCTACTATTTATACCTACCATCGACCCAAACTCCAGCCGCCAATCGGCGGATATTTGGCGATCGCTAGATCCTTTTACAGGTAGAAAGTCTCATGAGTATTAGTTTTTGACCGTTGAAATCTGTGAGGAATAGCACTTCGATCGGGTTCGCTAAAGTAATTTTAATTCAGTATATTTACTCAGTGAGGTAGCAAGCAGAATTGAATTATGAAGCATAAATTTTGCCCTCACCCCCAGCCCCTTCTCCCAATTCTAGGAGAGGGGGGCAAGAGTCCGATCTCCCTTCTCCCAAGCTGGGGAAAAGCGAGTAAGAGTCCGATCCCCCTTCTCCCAATTCTAGGAGAGGGGGTTAGGGGATGAGGGCAAAACCGCACCGCCAAAAAGCTGACTTTATTGAGTAAAAATACAACAATTATCCACACGTCCCCCTGCTCTGCTAGACTTTACACTGAAATCCTTATAAATCAAGCCGTTTCGGCGCAAGTAGCAGTGGAAAGCAGTATTGGTTTAGATATTATTGAAGTAGTCGAACAAGCGGCGATTGCGTCAGCACGTTGGACAGGTAAAGGCGACAAAAATGAAGCCGATCGTGTTGCGGTAGAAGCAATGCGCGAGCGGATGAACAAAATCTCCATGCGGGGAAAGATTGTAATTGGTGAAGGCGAGCGTGACGACGCACCGATGCTCTATATCGGTGAAGAAGTAGGATTGGGACATCAACCTGGTGCTAGCAAAGATGTACCCGAAATCGACTTCGCAGTAGATCCTTGCGAAGGTACCAACCTTTGCGCTTATGCTCAACCTGGTTCGATGGCTGTACTCGCCGTCTCCGAAAAAGGTGGTTTATTTGCCGCGCCAGACTTCTACATGAAGAAACTCGCTGCACCACCAGCAGCCAAGGGCAAAGTAGATATCAACAAATCTGCTACTGAGAACCTCAAGATTCTGAGTGAATGTCTCAATATGCCCGTCGATGAATTGGTTGTCGTCGTCATGGAACGCGAACGTCACGACAGTTTAATTGCCGAAATTCGTAAAGCAGGCGCACGAGTCGCCCTCATCAGTGATGGTGATGTTGGTGCTGCCATCAACTGTGGCTTCATCGGTACCGATATTCATGCTCTCATGGGCATCGGAGCGGCTCCTGAAGGCGTAATTTCTGCCGCCGCGCTCAAATGTATGGATGCTCACTTCCAAGGGCAACTAATCTACGATCCAGCCATTGTCAAAACTGGTTTGATCGGCGAAAGTAAAGAAGCTAACATCGATCGCCTCCTCAGTATGGGCATCACTGACCCTGATAAAATTTATACCGCAGCAGAATTAGCTTCGGGTAAAAATGTCATGTTTGCCGGAACTGGAATTACTTCGGGTAACATCATGAACGGCGTTCGCTTCTTCCAAGGTGGCGCACGTACTCACACCCTAGTAATCTCCAGCGAATCCAAAACCGCTCGATTCGTCGATACCATTCACATGACTGACAATCCTAAGACTGTGAATCTTCACTAGGAGATTGGGGGTGAGGGATTTTGGATTTTGGATTGATGGATTTAATCTCCCCCTCACCCCTCACCCCTCACCCCTCACCCCTGATAGCTATAATACTCAGGATAGAGATTAGATGGCGATCGAACTTAATATCCATAACTTACTAATAAATTTTTTTATAATCATCTTTGGAACGTGGAGTGTATATGAATATTGCTGTCATCGGTTTGAGTCACAAAACCGCACCTGTAGACATCCGTGAAAAACTCAGCGTCCCCGATACGCAAATGGAAGCGGCGATTCAAACCCTCTGCAATTATCCCCATATCCAAGAAGCAACGATTCTGAGTACTTGCAATCGTTTGGAAATCTATATTGTGACATCCACTGCCGATCGCGGCGTGCAAGATGGGATCCAATTTCTGGCAGAATTTAGTAAGATTCCGCTCAAAGATCTCAAACAACACCTATTCGTATTGCTCCACAAAGATGCTGTGATGCACCTGATGCGAGTAGCTGGCGGTTTGGATAGTCTAGTATTGGGCGAAGGACAAATCCTCGCGCAAGTAAAACAAGCTCATAAAGTCGGACAACAGTATCAAGGAATGGGTTCGATTCTCAATCGATTATTCCGTCAAGCTCTCACAGCAGGAAAGAGGGTACGCACCGAAACTAGTATCGGTACGGGTGCGGTGTCGATTAGTTCGGCGGCGGTAGAATTGGCGCATATGAAAGTTGGTAACTTTGCCAATCATCGCGTATCGATTCTCGGTGCTGGGAAAATGTCGCGGCTATTGGTACAACATCTAATTTCTAAAGGTTCGACTGATATTACCATCTTAAATCGATCGCCAAAACGCGCCGAAGATCTCAAACAATTATTTCCAGTTATCGATCTTCAGCTTCAACCGATGACTGAAATGATGACTGTCATCTCTAGCTCGACGATCGTATTTACGAGTACCTCAGCCACAGAACCATTATTAAATGCAGCCAAATTAGAAGCCGCATTAGACCCCCATCACTCCCTGATGATCTTTGATATTTCCGTACCGCGAAATGTGGATGCAAATGTCAATGATTTACCAAATATTCTCGCCTTTAATGTAGACGATCTTAAAGCAGTCGTCGCCCAAAACCAAGATCGTCGCCAACAAATGGCGCAAGAAGCCGAAGGTATTCTCGAAGAAGAAGTCGAGAACTTCCATAGTTGGTGGCAACTATTAGAAACCGTGCCGACAATGAACTGTCTGCGCGATAAAATGGAAGCAATCAGGCTGCAAGAACTAGAAAAAGCCCTATCTAGATTAGGAGCTGAATTTGGCGAACGTCATCAAGAAGCGATCGAAGCCCTCACTAAAGGTATCATCAATAAGATCCTCCACGATCCAATCCTCCAACTTCGCGCCCAAGAAGACATCGAAACGCGCCGCAAAGCCCTAAATACCCTCCAAGTTCTATTCAATCTCGATAGCGAAACCCTCGGTGCAAATCCGAATGGTTAGATGTATTTTGGAAATATCGCTAATTTAGTTCAGCCTTAACCTGAGCGACTATCATGGATGTTTCATCATCGATCGATCGAGCCGTATCTACTTATATTAGTCATTGGTTCGAGCAACATCCCTATCTAGCTTGGTCGATCGCCCATCCTTTGCCCAGTCTCGGCTTACTGCTACTGCTAATCCTCTCCTTATTGGGCTTATTTGGCGCGATCGGTCGGGGTGTAGAACAGATTTGGCTCTTTCTACTCAAAACACCATTTAAACTGCTCCAGCCGATTTTTAGAGGGATATCGATAGTACTGTTACGGATATTGGGGCGAGATAACTCGATCGATCCAACCCCAACACCAGAAAGGATCGATATTATCGTAGATCGATTACAAGCACTCAGCCAGGAGCAAGAAAAATTATTAAAAGAATTGGCTACATTACGGAATATGGATTAATAGTAATTTTAGCTATACTTTGTATGTTAAGTACGATCTTATCACTTTCCGATCTTACCAAATAGATCCGGTAATTGTACAATACAAAAGAAAGGGCAGGAATTAACATTAATTCCTGCCAATCTTAAAAATAAAAAGTTACAACAATTATGACTCAATCTCGCGAACCAAACGAACGCGATATTCTTACTCGCATCGCGACTCTAGAATATCAAATGAGGGAAATCCAAAACGTTCAGGCTCAACTCAGAGCAACAATTGCTCCTGGTGGCTATATCACTGACGCATTTGAGCGAGTGGTTAATCGGATCGATGAGGTAGAAAGTCGGCTACAATCTCAAATCGAAGAAGTCAAAGCTCAAAGCAAATCTCAGCATGATGAAGTCAACGGCAAAATAGATATAATCATTCGACGATTGAGCGGAATGAGCAACTTGTAGCAATCCGTAGGGGTTTTGTTTATGCAAACAATGTTCGCCAAATAATGACAACCTCTAAACAAAACCCACCCAAACCCAGCATTAACGCCGATGTCGCCACCATCTCCCCTACACCCAAACATCACTCGATAGGTTCGAGTGGAGAAGGCTGGGTTTGTGGGATCGTTGGGTAATTCTAAAGTGTCCAAATCGAACCCACCGCACAAATAACTTGTGGATGTTGGATGTCGATCGCATTTTGGACACCTCAGAATAATTTTATGAAGACAATCTAATTAGGGAGCAAGATAAGTATATTGCTCTAAACTGTGTTCATAGTTTTGGAGTAAGCGTTGAGATTCTTGGATGGTAATCCGTTTTTCTAGGAGTGCTTGCTCGGTTTTTTGACGGATACTTTCGATCAGATCTTCCGCATCATATTGGACATAGCCGACTACTTCCTTCATCGTATCGCCCTTCACCACATGCTCGATTTTATAGCCTTTGGGAGTGAGTTTGATATGGACGGCATTGGTGTCGCCAAATAGATTGTGCAGATTGCCCATGATCTCTTGATAAGCACCACCGAGAAATAAACCCAAGTAATAGGGTTTGTGCTCGTTAGCTCGACTACCGGGTTCGATTTCGAGGGGGTGCAATTCCAGGACATGTTTGATGTCTTTGAGATCGATGAATTGGTCGATTTTGCCGTCGCTATCGCAGGTAAGATCGGCAAGTATGCCCCGGCGAGTGGGTTCTTCATCCAACCGATGAATCGGCATGATGGGGAACAGTTGATCGATCGCCCAACTATCTGGTGCAGATTGGAATACCGATAGATTGATATAATAAATCGAAGCCATGATTTGTTCGAGTTCTTCCAAATCTTCTGGCATGTATTCCTCTTGCTTGGCGATGTTGAGGATTTTTTGGCAACAAGCCCAGTAGAGTTGTTCGGCGCGAGAACGCTCGGTGATGCTGAGATATCCGAGTTTGAAGCGGGTTAATGCTTCTTCTTTAAATTGATTGGCATCGTAGAAAGCTTCGCGATAATTTTCTTCGCTAATACTTTCGTAAGTCTCCCATAGATTTCGGACGATTTGATGTTCGGGATTTTTGCTGGGTTGAGGTAAGTCTGTCCGCACTTCGCAGGTGCTCAGAACATCAAAAATCAGTACCGATTGATGGGAAACTACCGCTCGTCCGCTTTCACTGATTAGGGTGGGAACGGGGATGTTTTTCTCGTTACAGGCTTCTCGAACTTCGGCGACGATATCGTTGGCGTAGTTTTGAAGGTCGTAATTTTTGGAGGCGTGAAAGTTGGTTTGAGAGCCGTCATAATCTACGCCCAAACCACCACCAACATCGAGATATTTCATCTTCGCGCCGAGTTGAACGAGTTCGACGTAGATTTTGCTCGCTTCGACAATGGCATCTTTGATCACAGAGATCGAGGATATTTGCGAGCCGATGTGGAAGTGGAGGAGTTGGAGCGAGTCCAACATATTGACTTCTTTGAGCCGATCGACCACCATAATGATTTCAGGGATAGTCAAGCCAAATTTAGCTCGATCGCCGCTAGATACACCCCAACGACCGATTCCTTTGGCATTAAGCTTGGCACGTACGCCCAAACTGGGTTTGATGCCCAAAGATTGAGCGGCGGCGATGGCGATTTCGACTTCTTCGATTTGTTCGAGCACGATAATCGTCGTATGCCCCAATTTCTGCGCTAGCATCGCCGTTTCGATGTATTCGCGATCTTTGTAGCCATTGCAGATTAACAAGGCTCCTGGGTTGTCCAGGGTGGCAATGGCAATCATTAACTCTGGTTTGGATCCTGCTTCCAAACCAAATTGATAGGGTTTGCCAAATTTGACGAGATCTTCGATTAGATGTCGTTGTTGGTTACATTTGACGGGGAATACACCTTTGTATACCCCTTCATAATTGTACCGAGCGATCGCCTTCGCAAAACAGGCATTCAGCCGCTCGATCCGGTGCTCCAAGATGTCCGAAAACCTGATCAGCAGGGGGAGTGCCAAATTGCGTTGTTGCAGCGATGACACGAGATCGAAGAGGTCTAGAGAGCCGCCGCGATCGCCTTGAGGTGACACGGTAACATGTCCCGCTGCATTGATCGAAAAGTACGGCTCGCCCCAACCCTTAATCCGATACTGTTGCTCGCTATCTTCGATTTTCCAAGCTTCTTTTTGGGCTGGTATTTCGACAATTTTTTGCTGGGGTTTGACACTCACGATTTCGCCCTTCAGCTCTACTGTACTGTTGAACAGTTGATTCAATTCAGCCGCTACACTTGCGTCTGGTAGCTTTAGATCCATATTTTTTTTTCCCACACCTATCCTCTTCGTCTCATCGGACGGATTGCCGTTTGTAAGTTTAACGCATTATCTCTGAGGATTCCCCGATCGGTGCCTCAGTTTCCCTTTCTTTTTCGATCTCGAACAGGTTTTATCCCGATATCGATCGACATCGTGTGGATATAGGAGTGGTAGATGCACCCTGATGATTCGTCCCTGACTTAATTTAGTTTAAGTTGGGGCTTTTTTTGAGAATTTGGTCTAATTCACGCCCATATCTGTAACCTGCCGACCCCCATAGCCTCTTAATTTTATCTCGATCGAGCTGAGGATTGGGGCAATAAAGATTAATTTAGGGATTTCATCCGGTTAATGCTGGGAATGACGTGGATATAGGAGTGGTAGATGCACCCTGATGATTCGTCCCTGACTTAATTTAGTTTAAGTTGGGGCTTTTTATTGGCATTTGCAGGCTAGATACTACACAAGCAGGATGCCATTCAGATCGAGCTAATCGATCTGAATGGCATTTGCTATGTCGATTCCGCAAAGCGGAAGCTACGCCAACGGTTTTGTCGTCCTATCTTGAAGACCAACTCAGTAATTTTACCGAGTCAAAACTTTAGCATCAAAGGGAACTATGAAGTTGTGCCTAAAATTATCGATCGTGCTTCAATAGCACAAAATAACAAAGATTAAATAACTTAATCGACTTATCAATACTTCAAAGTTATGCCTAACATCGAATTTTTAACAAAAAAGATCCTATTTACCCAATTACCACAAGTCTCGAATGTCCGCCCAGACCAGAAAGCGATCGATCGACCCTCACAGCATCACCGCAGCCACCACAGAGCTAGAACCTTAGCAGTAATCTTCGCCTTGAGTCTATTTTCGGCGACACAAATAGTCTATTTGCCCCAAAGAGCCATCGCTCAAACTGGATTTGGCAATCTATGTGCGGCACCGGGCAAAGATGGCATTGATGATGGCATCGTAAATATCGTTAATAGTTACTATCCAGCACCTGCTGTAAATACGACGATCGGTCAAGGTGCTACTTCTATTGATGTGGGTGCGATCGATCCCCTGGGAAATCAAACATCGATTACACCTGGCGATTTGTTGTTGATAATTCAAATGCAAGATGCAGATATCAACTTTAGTGATACTACTGCATATGGATCGGGAAATAGCAGCAATAATGCTTCTGGATCGACTGCCATCAATCAAACGGGACTCTACGAATATGTAGTCGCTACAAGTAGTGTCGGTGCAGGCGGCGGCACGATTCAAATCCGAGGAACTGGCTCAGGTGGTGGACTAAATAATGGTTATCGAAAACAAGTAGCCGACATCACCGCCTACGGACAAAGAACTTATCAGGTTGTTCGTGTGCCTCAATTTAGTAGCACGACTCTAACTAGCACTATTCGATCTCCAGGCTCTTGGAATGGTAAAAGTGGGGGGATTGTTGCCATTGATGTTGCCAATACCTTTACGATGGCGAATGGAAGTGTAGATGTTCAAGATAAAGGATTTCGCGGGGGTGGTGGAACACAGAATGAAGGTAGTTATCCAGATAAAGAAGATGTAGCTTTTAGAACCGATGGCGATGTCGTCAGAGGAGGAGTCAAGGGAGAAGGGATTGCTGGAACGCCTCAATTTGTTTTTGATGGTGCTAACACGATCGATACGGGTATAGATGGATACCCGCGTCTGGCTAGTGAAGATACCTACACCAGTATCGGTAATACCGAGGGCGGCAGTCGTGCGCGGGGTGCTCCAGGAAATGCAGGCGGTGGTGGGAACCAGCACAACTCTGGCGGCGGCGGTGGTGCTAATGCTGGTGTCGGTGGTAATGGTGGTAACTCGATTAATACTCCCCCGATTAGTGAAGAGGAGGGAACCGGGATTAGTAAACCTGTTGGTGGACGAGGCGGATCTCCACTCTCCAGTAGCCCTGTGCCCAGTAGGTTGGTCATGGGTGGTGGCGGTGGTGCGGGGGATGCAAATAATGGAGTTGCGGGTAGTGGCGGCTTGGGTGGCGGAATCGTGATGATTCGAGCTGGGACGATCGCAGGTAGTGGGACAATTAGTGCCAGAGCCAAAGATGGAGCGATAACTCCAACCGATGATGGGGGTTCTGGGGCTGGGGGTGGTGGAAGTATCTTAATAATGGCTAAAGGCGGTAGTCTTGCTAACATCAGCTTGAATGCCAGTGGTGGCAAAGGGGGCGATACGAATACTGCCGTCTCTGGAACAATCATCCCTTATGATTTTGGGCCGGGTGGTGGTGGTGGTGGTGGGGTCATCTTTTCTTCGATCCCGACTGGCATGACTACAGTCGCTGGTGGTCAACCTGGAGGCTCCTTTAATGGTCAATTGGGCACTCCTACAACTGGGGTGACTAGAGGAGCAACAGCAGGTACCGATGGTCTCGTAACCTCTGGTGTCACCACTGCCCAAATCCCTGGCATCCGCTCTGGAGCTGACTGTTCTGTCAATCTTTCTGGACAAGTCTGGAATGATAAAAATGCCTCGATTACGATCGATCCAACCGAAACCGGAACCAATGCTGGCGGGCTATATGCTTATCTGATTGACGATAATAGTAAAGTAGTTGCCAAGGCTGCGGTGCAATCTAATGGCTCTTATACGATGGTAGCACCGCGCAATACGAGCTACAAATTGAGGCTTGCAACTGATAGTAGTCTAACCGTTGGATCGACAGCTCCAGCCGCTAGCTTACCGCCGATTTGGTACAATACTGGCAAAAATAAAAACGGCACGATCGAGACCGTTTCCCCTGGTGAAATCACCGGATCGATCGTTGAAACCGATATCAGCGAACAGAATTTTGGCATTGCTAAAAATGCTAGAGTACTTCTGGTCAAACGAATTACTGAAATTCAGAACGATCGAACTCAAAATCCTAATGCCAATAGTTATAAACTCGATCGAGTTTTAGATAAATCTTCCTTTGCCGCAGACGATCCTTTTCCGGCGAATAATTGGCCTAGCGATTTTCTCAAAGGTGCTTATGATGGTGGGCCAGTCAAGCCTGGTGATGTCATTGAGTATACAGTTTATTTTATGAATGCCAATGGATCGAATGCAAAGGATTTCAGAGTCTGCGATCGCATTGTCGGAAATCAGCAGTTCGTCCCCAATGCCTATGGAACAAACCAGGATATTGAATATCAACTTGGTACCAATCCACTCCGTTACCTGACCAAGGATTTGAATACAGCAGTCGATCGTGCTCAATTAGACATGAGTATCGGACAGATTTCAGGTTGTCCAAATTCCTCAATTACTGGCACGAATAATGGCACAGTGGTAATTGATGTTACGGGGACTGGTAGTAGTGGCCAAGATAATATTACCGTTATTCCTGGTGCAACCGATCGAGGTGTACCGATCGATTCTTATGGCTATTTCCGTTTCAAAACCAAAATAAATCCATAACTTTCGCCTTTCATCCGGTTAATGGTGGGGAGTGAGTGGATATAGGAGTGGTAGATGCACCCTGATGATTCGTCCCTGACTTAATTTAGTTTAAGTTGGGGCTTTTTATTTGCCTGTCAAAACTTAATTTTAATTTCATCCCGATTGCGAGCGACAGCCCTTGGATATAGGAGTGGTAGATGCACCCTGATGATTCGTCCCTGACTTAATTTAGATTAAGTTGGGGCTTTTTATTTGCGCGTCAAAACTTAATTTTGATTTCATCCCGATATCGAGCGACAGCCCTTGGATATAGGAGTGGTAGATGCACCCTGATGATTCGTCCCTGACTTAATTTAGATTAAGTTGGGGCTTTTTATTTGCCTGTCAAAAACTAATTTTGATTTCATCCCGATATCGCTCGACATTACGTGGATATAGGAGTGGTAGATGCACCCTGATGATTCGTCCCTGACTTAATTTAATTTAAGTTGGGGCTTTTTATTTGCCTGTCAAAGATTAATTTTGATTTCATCCCGATTGTCTTCGACATCGCTTGGATATAGGAGTGGTAGATGCACCTATACTCGTCCCTGACTTAATTTAGGTTAAGTTAGGGCTTTTTATTTGTAGAATAGAGATTTTACAACTATGGGGATTAGAGATGATTGAAATTGTTGCTTGTCTACATGTGGCGGTGTTGGTGTCGAATCTGGATCGTTCGATCGAGTTTTATGAGGGTGTTTTGGGTTTGGTGCGGATCGATCGATCTCTCAATTATCCTGGTGCTTGGTATCAACTTGGCGATGTTCAAATCCATTTGATTGAGGATCTAAATTACCCTGCGCCAAACATCGATCTCACCAAATCTACTCGCAATCCACATATTGCCATAGGAGTTCGAGATCTGACAGCCGCCAAACAACAATTACTCGCGGCTAATTTGAGCGTGAAAATGAGCAATTCCGGTAGAGCGGCATTATTTACTCAAGATCCAGATGGCAATGCAATCGAACTAATCGAGCATCTATAGACAACATCCAAAGGCTACTCCGAGCAGCCTTTGGATATGATTCGATTAGGGAATAGAAATTGGTGCTGATGGAAATTTTGGTGGATTTAGCTGGGCAGCGGTAAGAGTTAATTCATATTGAATTGGTAGATCGCTATTAGAAACAAAGACAAATTCATGTAAACCATTAACAGTCGTTTTGCCAAACCAGTTATTAGTTTGAGTGGACTCTAACATAGCTGGTAGCTTACTAGTCGGTGGATAAATTGAGAGTTTACCAGGCTGACTTGCATTAAGTTTGATGCTAATATCTTGACCGCCAGCCAAACTACTAAGAAATGCTTTGCCTTCGCCCGGTTGAAGTGTACCTTTGACAGTTCCACTAGTACCGCCGACAGGAAAAACAATCTCTCCCGTAGCTCTTTTGTCTTGAACTGCGCGAACTCGATCGGACATTGCAGCCAAATAAATCTGTCCCATCGGCGTACCGAGAAACTTGTCATAATCAAGATTCAATTTCTTCGCAGATAGATCGCTAATCGCCCGATATCTAGCATCAGTAAGATCCATTAATGCTCGTTCGCTGAGATTCGATCTATTGACTTGCGATCGCCAGTTCGCTCGATCGGCTATAGTATATGTACCAATCTTGCCGATCGCATCGGGAGCTAGATAGTTATTCAATTTACTACCCAATTCATTCGAGATCGAATCTAATTGAGACTGAACTTTACTATCCCCAACTGAAATAAGTTGGGCAATAGGATTTTGAGTTGTAAATATTTGTTTGACAGCATTTTCATATGCCTGTGCATTGATGCCCCTACTCGCTAGTGCTGGCGGAATTGTCACCTTGAGTGCCGAAATAGGCACAGTAGATGGGCTAATCGTTGGCGAAATAGTCGGTGTCGGGCTGATGGCTATAGATGGTGTAGGTGTAGGTGTACCAATCCGATCTGGCGGTGGTTCATAGGGATCGGATACCTCTTGTCTAGATTGCTTGCCGAGTAGACTAGCGATGCCCCAACCCAAACCCAAAGCAGCAACAACCGAAATAATAATTATCCAAGTTTTGCCCAAAACATCTAGTAATCCAGACTCCTCGCGGGGGGAATTGAATTGAGTTGGTTGTGGTGCTTGATATTGAGGAGTGGCGACTACCGTGGGAACTGGAGCTGTTGGGACGTAGGGTGGTGAGACCACCGCAGTTGGGGGTAGGCTAGTCCCAGGAGACGGCTTGGGGATAGTTGGAGCAAAATTATTGAAAGTCTTGGATGACATCCCCTCTAGGACATCCTGAGCCGATGCAAAGCGATCGCTGGGGCGCAGTTGGAGCATTCGATCGAGTACACTAGCAAAATGCGGTGACAGACGCACATGTTCGCGCCAATTCCACACAAAATTCTGCGGGTCGATCAGATCGGGTGGTTCTAGCCCCGTCAATAGTACTAAACTAGTAGCGGCTAAAGCATATAAATCGCTCTGAGGAGAGACAACTCCTCGCTGCATTTGCTCGCTGGGTGCATAACCAATTTTACCCAGCCTTGTCGCAGCATGATGATTAGGCTCATTACTCGGCACATACTGCGTCGCCGCATTCACCGCCACCTGTTTGACACCGCCAAAATCAATTAGCACGGGTAGCCCATCCATCGTGCGCTTAATCAAATTGTCAGGAGAAATATCGCGGTGAATCACACCCAAGGAATGAATATATCCAAGTACGGGTAAAATTTGGGTAAGGAACTCGGTAACTTCTAGCTCAGAAAATCTTTGCCCCTGCTGTAACTTCTGCCGCAGTAACTGCTGATAATTTTCGCCGCCAACATAATCCTGTACCAAGAATAACTGTCCCACACCATTGCGGTTCGATCGAAACATCTCCCGAAACCGAGGAATTTGGGGATGTTGAAGCTGATACATCACCCCGGCTTCCCGCTCGAACAATTCCTCAGCCTTAATCAAAAAAGCCGTTCCCTGTACTTGCGGCGCAAATTCTTTGAGCACGCACAGTTCCCTAAACCGATTCACATCCTCACACAGATAAGTACGCCCAAATCCACCTTGCCCAATTTCATTCTTAATCCGATACCGATCTCCGAGCATTGTACCGGATGTCATTTGATTGGTGATGGGCAAGATGATTTCGCTGCCACAAGATTGGCAGAAACGATTGCTATCAGGATTTTCGTGTCCGTTGGGGCAGAATATAGTCATGATTCCGAGAAAATATCTATCATTAGAATACCTCGCTCTGTCAATTTTCCCACTCTAATTCTTCCTACACATGTCACAATCTCGACGGTACTTCCTCATTAGTTTACTAGCAATCTGTTTGACGGCGATCGCTTGGGTCAATTTTACCCCCAGTGCATTGGCGATGGGTGGTAAATTACCAAACATTAATCAGCCTGCACCCAAATTTACCCTCCCGACAAATACTGGCACAGGCAAAGTAGCTCTCGCCGACTATGCAGGCAAATGGGTGGTGCTATATTTCTACCCCAAAGATTTTACCTCCGGCTGCACGATCGAAGCTCGCAGATTTCAACAAGACATCGCTCAATATCAACAACGCACCACCGAAATTGTTGGAGTCAGTGCGGATACCGTCGATTCTCATGCCAAATTTTGTGATTCTGAAGGGCTAAAGTTTCCCCTTCTCGCCGATAGTGATGGCAAAATTAGTAGAATTTACGGTTCTTGGTTGGGAGTCTTCTCCATGCGTCATAGTTTCATCATCGATCCAAAAGGTGTCTTACGCGCCACTTTTACCAATATCAATCCCGCTTCCCACAGTCAGGAAGTTCTCACCACATTGGATAAGCTGCAAAAAGCCTAGATTAGAGAATTCCCCCAAATCCCCGACTTCTTCGAGAGAAGTCGGGGATTTGAACCCTCACACCTCCCCACCCCCCACTCCCATGCAAATTACCTCGCCTGAATTATCAACAAAACCACGATGGAGTCAAGCTCTAGCCGCTCCAGCCGCCGAATTTCCTACCACCTCATTACCACTCCTGGCTGGTGCGATTCCGCCGGGATTATCCGGCACCCTCTATCGGAACGGCCCAGGACGACTAGAACGGGCTGGCAAGAGGGTCGGACATTGGTTTGATGGTGATGGGGCAATTTTAGCCGTCCACTTGGCTGATGGAGCTGCTAGCGGGGTCTATCGCTATGTCCAGACAGAGGGATATCAAGCTGAAAGTAAAGTCGATCGATGGTTGTATGGTAACTATGGCATGAAACCCACAGGGAATCTGTGGGAGCGACGAGGTAAATCGGTGAAGAATGCGGCAAATACTTCGGTAATTGCTTTACCCGACAGGTTATTAGCACTGTGGGAAGGTGGTTCGCCTCATGCCCTCGATTTAGTTAATTTGAATACCATTGGTACGGATAATTTGGGGTCTGAAAAATTACCCTTTGTTTATTCGGCACATCCTAAAGTCGATCCGATTTCTGGACATATTTATAATTTTGGCATCAGTATCGGTGCCCAAACAAAAATATATCTCTATCATAGCGATCGCACGGGCAAGATCGTCGATCGCAGCGAAACCAAGCTGCCAAATATTCCCCTCAGCCATGATTTTCTCATGGTTGGCAATTATTTGGTCTTCTGTATTCCTCCTGTGGCGATCGAACCTCTCCCAATTCTGCTAGGATTGTCTACTTATAGTGATTCGATGCGCTGGAAACCAGAATTGGGTACCAAAATAATCGTATTCGATCGCAACAATCTCAGTCTGATTAGTACCGCGACTGTCGAACCTTGGTATCAATGGCATTTTGGCAATGGATATATCGATGTCGATGGTAATATCGTCTGTGATTTAGTTCGCTATCCAGGCTTTGCTACCAATCAATTTTTGGCAGAAGTGGCTACTGGTGAAACTCATACCCAAGCTATCGGTACTCTCTGGCAACTCAGGATCGACCCCAAATCTGGTAAACTAATCGGTAGTGAAGAATTGACCGATCGCAGTTGTGAATTTCCGATCGTTCAGCAGTCAGATGTCGGACAGTCTTGGCGATACACCTATCTATCCACTCACAAGCCTAATAGTATTTTACACCAAGAACTATTGGGGACGATCGGCAGGTTCGATCGACAAACTGGTACTCTGGTTACTGCAAACTTGGCGGCTCATCTATACCCCACCGAACCAATTTATGCCGCCGACAAATACGATGATACTCAAGGCTGGATTCTCACTGTCATCTATGATGGGATAAATCATCAGAGCGAAGTTTGGATCTACAATAGCGACAGGTTGGATGATGAACCCGTTTGTCGATTGGGTTTACCGAGCGTCGTACCGATAGGTTTTCATGGTACCTGGAAAAGTAGTTAAGAGTTAACCGCAAACCGCTCTAATCACGAGGCTCAACCCAACCTACAGATATGCAGGTTATTGAATCCTTATCCCTGATTTAATTGCGATTTCAACCCAAAAACTATCCGCGCCCTACATAAGTTCTCTCTGAAAGATTGAGAACTTATGTAGGGCGCGGTCTAGCGGGTCTGTTGACTGGAACCTGGCTGCTGAGAGAAACTCTAGCAAAGCAGGAACGAATCTAGATTGATTCTATAGACAAACCGACAATAATCTAGAGGACAGTCCCAGCACTCAGCCGGCTAACTCCAGTTTCGAGACCCAGACGTGTATTACTTTCTATCATGGGCACCACCTCCTAAACGAATTGGTTAGTTGTACAGGAACAACGAGTAATTTACTACCTGCAATTAATCTAACACAGGTTGGGGGGATTGGCAATGGGTGGGAGGGTGGGAGGGTCGGAGGGTCGGACGGTAAGGGGTGGTAGGGTGGGAGGGTCGGAGGGTGAGAATTGCTCAATCTACCCTACCACCCTACCACCCTACCACCCCTCACCCCTCAACCCTTTTCATGTTTGACTTCAACCACCATGTGGACATTCCCACGAGGGGAGAAGTCGGCGGTGAGAACGATCTGATGGGGGTCGGCGATGGCGACAAAATCATCCAAAATTTGATTGGCTACTTCCTCGTGGGAGATATATCGATCGCGGTAACTATTGATATACAATTTGATCGCCTTGAGTTCGACTACTTTTGCGTCGGGGACATAGTTGATGTGAATGGTGGCGAAATCGGGATAGCCAGAAAAAGGACATTTACAGGTAAATTCTGGTAGATCGATCGACACATTATAGCGTCTGCCCATGCGTGGATTGGGGAAAGTAATTAATTCCCCCTCAATAATTGCCCGTTCCCCATACTTCATCTCAGTTGCAGTGGAGGGGATTGGTGGATCTGTCTGGCTCATACAAAGGACTGGTTAACGATCGCAAATATCAATTCTAGCGACATTATCGATCTGATGGGTAAGCACAGATCGACCCAAAAAAAGATTCCTCTGGCTCACTATCTCCACTCCAGATAGTGAACGAAGCCAAATTATGCTAATTTAGATCGCGATTATCCTCCCCTACCCAGTCAGCACAGGTATTGCAATTAGAGCCATAAGGGTGCATTCCACAGACCAACAAATTGCCCCCAAAAGTAGATCCATCATAGTAAATACAACCAACACAAGCTGGATGAGTTGACGGATCTGGGATTGGTTTTGATGGTGTGGGGATATCCCAGTTGAATGGAGCGGGTTCTTCAAATTCTAATTCAAATTCTTGCCAGAGTTCAGTTATCACTTCTTTCAGTTCGTCCCATTGGAGGTTGAGGATGTCCTGAGCTTCGGTGGTAACTTCTTCTACTAATTCGGTGAGTTCCAGGCGAAATCCATCAAACAGCGCAGTCAAATCTTTAAACACAGCGGCGATTTCGTTTTGCCATTCTTCCATAGCGAACACCTAGTAATTGTGATGTGGATCTACATTTGCTATAGACTAGTCAGTCGATTCCCCAATCGGATGCTCCATCGAAGCCACAGCCAGAAAGCTGGGGTTGCTGAGTCACTAAATTAGGATAGAAATGATACCTCTGCTCAATATTAACATTCCCTGTCACAGTCTCGATCGAGCTATCGAGATGAGATATTTTTCCAATTTTGAGGTAGAAATTTGCTGTAGTGAAGAGGGGGCGATCCAGTTGTGTAGTGATATTTTGCGGCTTAAAGTAGTGTGCAATTTACCGATAAGGATCGAGAAAATTCACCTAGCCGAAGACATGCAGGTGTGTAAAATAATCTTTTTCAGATCGATGGCTGGATAAATTAAACTAATTATTTTGAGCATAACCGTAATTTTTGGGATATTTTAGTGCATAATAAAGTTGACATCAAATTCGTTTCACTATGGCCAAAACTACTGTAAAGTCTGATTCTCCACAGACCAAAAAATCTGACGCTGCTGCTACTGGATCCGCAAAAGCAAATGCGACGATCGATTCAGCCAGCGAAATCCCTTCAACTCCACTCACTGGTAAAGCTTTACTCCAAAGAGTCAAAGAACTTTCTCACCTTGCCAAACGTGAAACCGCTAAACAATGCGGCTATGTTAAAACCACCAAATCTGGCATAGCTCGTACCGATCTATCTGGCTTTTATGATGCCGTGCTCACCGCCAAAGGTGTCAAATTAGACGAAAGTAGCCGGGATAATCGTGGTAAAGTAGCAACCTATAAGGCAACCGTTCACAAAAATGGTCAGTTGTTGATTGGTGCTGCTTATACTAAAGGCATGGGCTTGAGCGAAGGTGATATCTTCACAATCAAACTCGGATACAAGCACATCCACTTGATTCAAGATAATTAATCGCGAGATTAAAAGAATAAAGGAGATGTCTCAACTAAAATACTAGTTGGACATCTCCACTGGCTTTTAAAGGAGCAGGTGGATTTAAGCGGCTAATTTTCCTATCCCTGCTTGAGTTTGAACAGCAAGAATTGAGTAATTTGACGCTCGCTAAAGTTATTATCACTCACTAGTAGTAAGCTCTGACTACCATCGGGGAGGCGAGCACCGAGTGCCATCCCTTCGAGGTTGTCGATATAGATATTTAGTTGTTTGAGATCGAAGGCTAATTGTTTTTGGACGGGCTGGATATTTTTGGTACCATTGAAGCTAGCAATATTAGTGGTATCAGTGGCTCCTGCCATACTAGCTTGAAATAGTTTGACCCGAAAGCCGAGCAAACCAACGGATCTTTCAAGGGTGAGAAAGTTCCCACGAGTATCGATCGATTGAATCTCGGATAAGCCATGTGCGAGCGCGCCGACAGGAGGAGACTCTAGTTGATAGAGATGCTCGCTGATGATTTCGGGTTTATCGCTGACGAGATAATGCAGCCAGCGATTTTTTGCTCCGGCGATCTTACCATTTTTACTGAGTTTAATAATTTCTTTATCTTGAATTAGTGCGGATTCGGTGGCGGCAAATAGTCGTAAGGGTTCGCCACTCGCTGGAAGAGTACCTGTAGGGCTAAGTGTAATTCCTTCAAATACTAGATTATTTTGAATGCCACGTTTATTTTTGGCATCGGCAAGATAGCGGAGGGGAATGGGTATAGTTTGTTTTGCTTGTCCGGTTTTGAGGTCAAATTCGTCGATAAAGGGTGGAATGCCATTATTCCTGTGACCCTCACTAGAGACAAATACAGTACCTTCAGGAGTCAAAGCGATGGCTTCAGGATCGATTGTCCCTGGTTGATACTGCTTGTTATTAATATCTTTGAGGATGGTGACATCAATAATCTCTAGGTTGTTAAATTGAACTCCATCGGGATTGGTGGTATCTAGATCTAGTTTGAGGGTATAAAATCTGGCTGGGGCATTGTCACTGCGATCGTCCGAGACAACATAGTATAGATCTTTTTGGCGATCGTATGTGAGTCCTGACAAACCACCCACAGGCGTATTTTTGAAGATCGAGTTTTGGGGTAGCTTATATTCACCGATGTACTCGATCGATACTTTATCAAAAATCCGACTGCTGACGGCATTAGTAGAGTCACTACCGGAGGTAAAGGAGAGCCAGATCCCCACCACACATAATAATGCTCCGAGGGAAATTGTCACAGCCAAAATTTTTCCGCCAATTTTTTTCGATCGTTCGCGTAGCGTCTGCTTTGCAGATTCTTCAGAATTGCTGTTTTGAGTCATGGGGTATGAAATTCCTGAAGGTCTAGTATTGCGACAGGGCAAACTTTTAGTCACAAAGCTATAATAAGTCATCTATTAAATATTTTAACTTTTAAATTTTAGATTGTATGTCATTACCTACTTTATCAGTACCTGCTAGTATCAAATTTGAGGAAGCCATTAATCTCACGCAGACATTCCTCACCAAGCTCAAAAGTGATGAGCTAACCTCCGCTAAAATTCTAGAATTTGTGTCTGAGTTAGTTCAGACACCCAATGGTGCGCGGGGATTTTTTGTCACATACCTAACTGCAACAGAGCCGATTTGTGACGAGCCTCACCCAGAAATTATTATGGCTTTACAAACCCACCCAGAAGTAGCTGCCGAATTACTAGTCAAAAATCTAGCGATGTCCACTGCTCAACAACTCTATCATCAACGACGAAACGATCGAGAAATGGCTGCATCTTCGGCAATAGTAGCCACCCGTACGACCAAAATTATTCAGCAATTAGATCTACCCCAAATTCAAGAAATGTGTCGTGAATTGATAGCCAGCGATCTAAATGGAACGGGTGTATATACCGAATTCCTCACTCGATGGGGCTATGATGAAGAACAAAAGAAAGCGATCGATCGTGTTTTGACGGCTTTAGTGGTTGGTGAATAGTGATTCGCAAAACCTAGTAATCTTGCCCTCACCCCCAACCCATCGGCTTGGGAGCTACCCTGTATACACAACTTTGAGTTGCTGCGTAGTCCTTTTACCCCACCCCAGCCCTCCCCTTTCCAAGGGGAGGGAGTAAGAGCTACCCCGCATCCTCGGTGCAGGGTTGATTTATTGAACAAAGGTAAAGCATTCAAAATCCTGCTTGGTGCGCTGTCTTGTCGTTTTTTTATTCTGGGGGAACCCCGTGACGTAAAAACGCCGCTAAACTGTCAACTGGGCGGGTGACAGTGGGGAACTCGAACAGTACGCGCATCCGCAAAATCCAAAATCCCCTAACATTCCGCAATTGCAGATTCTAAATGCTTAACTAAAGTGGCTTGAGGTAATGGCCCATGAATGTGTTGCCAGGGTAGGATTCGATCGGTAGCCCATGTTTGGTGGACATAGAAATCTAGTTCGGGAAGTTGTCCGCGTAGCTCCTTAAATGCGCGACGATAACTACCAATTGAGTCACCGTAATTGCGGGTAAGTTCGAGGATATAGGATAGACGACGATCGCCTCTAGAAATTAGAGCTTGAATCACCGACCAATTATAGCTCTCTGGGCGAAAATCTATGCCTTGAGAGGTAAGTTGTTTTTGCAACGATTTCAATCTTTTTTCGGCATCTTTATTGACTCCAAACCATTGAAATGGAGTATGTGCTTTGGGGACAAAAGTACTGCAACCAAAGGTCAGTCTCAAGCCTGGAGTGGCTTTCTTGAGCGATCGCAACATTGATACTGTCTCATCGATATCGCTATTCTCTTCACCAGGAATACCCGCCATCCCATAGAGTTTGAGTGCCTTCAATCCACCAGCTTTGGCATTACTTGCAGCTTGGAATATATCGGCAGTTTCTAGCTTCTTATTCACAATTCGACGCACTCGTTCTGAGCCGCTTTCTACAGCAATGGTTAGTGATTTACTATCGCGTTTGGCGAGAGTTTCAGCTAATTGAACTGTGACTGTATTTGTCCGCACTGAAGATACACTCAACCGGACATCATCATATTTGGGTTGACTGAGATGTTCTAATAGTTCGGTAAATTCGGGATGTTGGGTGACAGAAGCACCGAGCAATCCCAGCCGATTGGTGACTTTCAAACCATTATCGATCGCCGGAATCAACGATCCTTCCACATCAGCCACTCGAAATGGTAACGTCAAATAACTCGCCAAACAAAAACGACACATTTCGGGACAGCTACGAACGACTTCTACCATAAAAATATTTTCCCATGCCGCTTTTTCAGTCACGACTGAAGAGGCTGATAGGGTATTACCCCGATAGGTTTGTTTGGTAACTGTTGCTGGAATATTACTGTCGATCGGTACAATACTAGTAATATCGCCATCATCATATTCCACTCGATACAAACTGGGAATATAAATCCCAGGTACCTGAGCTAACCGATGAAGTTTCGTGACTCGATCGGCAGTCCTCACTTCTTGATAAGCATTGATAAAATTACCGAGCAAATCTTCCCCGTCTCCCACCAAAACTACATCAAAAAAGTCAGCAAACGGCTCAGGATTCGCACTCAAAACTGGGCCACCACCAAAAATTAGTGGATCGTTATCACCCCTTGCTGCACTCCGAATTGGGACTTCTAAAAACTCTAATAAGTTGAGAATGTTGACATAATCCAATTCCCACGACAGCGAAAATCCGACTATTTCAGGATTGCGGGGTAAAGACTCATGAATATCTGTAAATAACCGACTCACATCCAAATCCGATCTAGTCGCCAAAGTTGCCCACACCACCTGATAACCCAAGCTAGTAATCCCGACAGTATATTCATTCGGGAAAGCAAAGATTAATGGTACTGCATTTCGATCGGGTGATGCAGGTGTAAATAATAAATGTTCGGCACTGAAGACAGAATTGGACACAGGATGAGGGGTGAGGGGATTGGGGGACTGGGGGACTGGGGGACTGGGGGACTGGGGGACTGGGGAGAGATTATGCTCTCAACTCCCAACTCCCAACTGTCCCGACTAGCAGGTTTATTTATACCTGAGACTACTAGCACCAACAGACTCGATCGATGGATAATCAACATTGAACCGATCTACTATCATCCATGAAACTAGCATTTATTATCGACCCGATCGTCAAACTAGATCCTACCCATGATAGTAGTGTAGCGATGATGGAAGCTGCGGATAGGTTGGGGCATGAGGTGTGGATTACCCAAGCCGAAAAATTGAGCGTAATCGGCGGCAAAGCTTGGGGGTTTCTCAGACCAATTAAAATCACTCCCGTAGTTCTCCAGATCGATCGCTGGGTGGCTCAGGAAGACTGGTATCAGCTCGGCGATGAGACTTTCCAAGCCCTCGAAGAAATGGATGCCGTCCTGATGCGGACAGACCCCCCTGTGGACGTTCCCTACTTGTATACCACCTACATTTTGGACTGTATCGATCCAACTAAGACTCTAGTCCTAAATAGTCCCGCTGGATTGCGAAATGCCAATGAGAAAATGTTCGCACTCCAATTTGCTGAGTGGATGACGGATACGATTGTCTCGCGGGATAAAGGGGTAATTCGTCAATTTGTCGAAACCCACGGCGCAGCAGTACTAAAACCGCTAGGTGGTAAAGCTGGTGAGGGGATTCTCTTTCTCGAACCAGGCGATCGAAATTTCAATTCCCTGATCGAAGTTAGCACTCAATGGGGACGAGTACCCCTAATGATCCAAAAATTTCTCACCGCCGCCAAAGATGGCGATAAGCGCATCATCGTACTCGACGGCAAACCCTTGGGTGCTGTCAATCGCATCCCAACTGGTACGGAGTTTCGAGGTAACATGGCTGTTGGCGGACGCGCAGCCCAAGTAGATATTACCGATCGAGAATACCAGATGTGTGCCGATATGGGCGCAAAACTGCGATCGCAAGGTCTATACTTTGTCGGTATCGATACAATTGGTGGCTATCTCACCGAAGTTAATGTTACCAGTCCCACCGGAATTCGCGAGATCGACAGACTAAATAATACTTCGATCGGCTCCCAAGTTGTGGAGTGGTTGGAAAATAGAGGTTGAGGTGTCAGCATGTGAAGGGAATTTCAATAGCTTCTACTTACTTAGTAGGTAAGTACATTATCGATTACCTACGGTACGCTCCGCGAACGAATATATTATGGCTGAAACCTAGATGGTGGGCAGTGCCCACCCTATATTGCTATAACTCCCAACGAAAATCTAAAGTGGAGTGAATGTGAAATCCAAGCTAGCACACCAGCCATCCATACGCAGGGGGGTTCGGGGGGGGGACGTTTCCCCCACCCGACGGGGGGTCTGGGGGTCGGTACCCCCAGATCCGGGTTCTCCCCACACCAGAAAAACTCGCAACTCACAAGTTGTGCTCGCCTACCGATTGGCTTATCACAAGCATCTGGAAAAAAGCATTCTTTATTAATCTTCATTGCAAAAGTACCGTCCCATAGATAACCTATGCTAACTTTTGGGATAAGTATTAACTATCAACCTTAATTTTTTTAGAGATCGGTAATGCAGAACAATTTCACACGCACTGCCCTAGACTCTCAGCTAGCCGCAGGTGAAGAGATGAGTGACTACGTAGCCCACCTACAAATGCACATGGCACTTCAAGCTCGCAACCTAGTTCCCACTCTGACTAATGCCGTCGATAGTCGCGAGTTATTCCTATATCAGACACAAGCGCACTGTGAAAAGTTAGCATCACGTCAAACCTGTTAATTTGATTTTGGATTTTGGATTTTGGATTTTGCGAATGTGCGAACTGTTCGAGTTCCCACGGCTCGGGTGACCCGAGACGACGACAGTGGAGCACACCAAGCAGGATTTTGGATTGAAAGTCAGATACCATCAATCTCCTAACTCTCAACACCCGCCACTAGAGAAGAACTTTTCCCTAGTGGCGGCTTTTTAGCAAAGATAGACGCTACCCAAACTCCAGCGAATAAACTTTGGTAAGATTGGGAAAATAGCATCCTAATTTTTTGTGGTTTGAGCTAAGTTACAATTGGGCATACTGAAGCTGTAGACCCAATACGCTTCGGTTAAACAGATATATTTGCTACTATTAGTCCGCGTAGGCGGACTTTGTATCACTAGCCGCGACTTTAGTCGCTGGCTAACCGAACCATATTGGCTGTAGCCCCAATTAATTGCATATCTGAGTTGTATCCCTTTCCTATTCTCCCTTCATGAGTTACTGTCTCAATCCCACTTGCATCCGTCCCGAAAATCCGCCTCAAAGTAACTTTTGTCGGAATTGTGGTGGTATATTGAGACTGCGCGATCGATATTTGGCAATTGTACCGATCGGACAAGGTGGCTTTGGGCGGACATTTAAAGCGATCGATGAGGATAAACCATCTAAACCTTTTTGTGCGATCAAACAATTTTTTCCCCAGTTTCAAGGGACAACCGCAGGTCAAAAGGCGGCAGAATTATTTACCCAAGAAGCAGTCGCCCTAGAACAGCTAAATCACCCTCACATCCCCAAGTTACTTGCCTATTTTATCACCCCAGATAATCGCCAATATCTAGTCCAAGAATTCATCGACGGTCAAAATCTCAAGGCTGAATTAGAAACCCAAGGTAGATTTTCAGTCCAAAAGATATCAGAACTTTTGATGACATTATTACCAACATTAGAATACGTTCACAAATTGGGATTTATTCACCGCGATATCAAACCTGAAAATATCATTCGTCGGGGTGAAGATCGCAGGTTATATTTAGTAGACTTTGGTGCGGCTAAAGTCAGAAATCCAGATGGATCTCAACTCCAAGGCACGACGATCGGTACACCCGAATTCATGGCACCAGAACAAGCTTGGGGTCGAGCTTTTCCTTCTAGCGATCTATATAGTTTGGGTTTGATGTGCATTCACCTATTGACAGGGATTTCTCCCTTTGCACTATATGATGATAACCTCGGTGCCTGGATTTGGAGAGATTTTCTATCTCAACCGATCGATCCAAAAATAGGTACAGTTTTGGACAAATTAATTGTCCACAAACCTGTCGATCGCTATGCTACCGCCCAAGATGTCCTCACAGCTCTAACTACTGAAAATATCGTTTCACCGTCAACGAGTCTACCCTTAAATGCAAATCCAGAGCTATCGATAACATCATTACCGCCACCCAAACCAGCGGTCAATACTGTAAATATTTCACCAAACATTACCAGCAGCAATTGGCAATGTATTAATAGCCTTGAATGGCATAGTAAACCAATTAATGCGATCGCCATATCTCCAAATGGCAAATATTTACTCAGCGGTGATGATGGGGGTACGGTAGCAGTATGGAATCTCACCATGTCCAAACAGCCGATCGCTACTTATTGCACTAATAATTCAATCTTGTCAGTAGCAGCTAGTCCAAACCTCAGTCAAATTGCCAGTGGTGATAAAAATCGCAAAGTGCAACTCAGACGGCTGGATGCGATCGGTAATTCACTCCAAGAATTGCGCCCAGAAGCTAATGGCTATGTCTGTGCTGTAGAATTTAGTCCAGATGGTAAAATTCTCGCTAGCGGTGGAGCCGATCGACAGATTCGACTATGGAATACCGATACAGCCAGAATTATTTATACCTTTGATGGGCATCAAGAGTCTGTTACCGCGCTCCAATTTATGCCCAATGGTAAAATCTTGATTAGTACGGGAGCCGATCGAACAATCCGGTTTTGGGACATAGAATCCAAGCAGTTATTAAAGACGATCGAAGCTCACGAACACAAGATTCATGCTTTGGCAATTAGTCACGATGGACAGACGATTGTTAGTGGTGGTAGCGATTGCCAGGTTCAGATTCGGCAATTGGGCGCGTCATCTACTTATCACAATCTCCAGGGTCATCAGGATGCCGTCCTCACGGTGGCAATTAGTCCCGATAACCACACCATCGGATCTGGATCGATCGATGGTGTGGTGAAGCTCTGGGATGCCCATACGCAACAATTGCAGGTTAGTCTCCAAGCTCACCAAAGTCCAGTCCGATCGATCGTCTTTCATCCGCTCGATGGTACCCTAATTACCTCTAGTTGGGATCGATCGATTAAATTTTGGCGATCTGTTGAAAGTTGAAGACAAACCATAGTTACCCAGTCACATCAGCCGATTATGATGATATCTGAAGAAGATAATGCGATCTCGAAGTTAGTAAATCGAATTTTAATTAAAGCGATCGAAGATCGAGCTACCCATTTATATTTTGAACCCCAAGCAAAATCACTTCAGATTAGAATCCGCAAAGATGGCAGCTTGCAAACAGCATTACAAAATTTACCATCAAAAATGGTGCCTGCGACGATCGATTATCTAAAATCAGTCGCCAAAATCAAATTAGATCCCCCTGCACCTCAACTTGGCACGATCGATCGAGATACGAACTTCGGTCGAGTAAAGATTGCTATTACGACTTTACCAACTCCATTTGGCGATAGTATTACCGCCAAAATTACTTATATTCAACAGGTGCCCGTAGCTCTCGATCGACTGATTTCAGATCCTCAGAGCTTGAGATCGATCGAACAATTAATTCATAGCGATCGAGGAGCGATCCTCGTTGTTGGCGAAAATGAGGGTGAAAATAACAGTATGATTTATGCCAGTTTAGCCGAACTAAATCGACCCGATCGCAGTATCTATGCCCTAGATTGTGATTTTGAATATACAGTACCAGGCATCAATCAAATTGCCCTCCGCAATGACGACCCCCAAGCGATCGAGATTTGTCTCGATCGATCTCCTGATGTTTTATCGATTGGGTCGATTGAAACCCTGGCTACAGCTCGCTTTGCCCTCGATGCAGTCGCGAGAGGATGTTTGGTATTCGCGACAATTCGAGCCGATACAGCAGGTGCAGCGATCGATCGACTCATCGGCTTGGGTGTGTCCTCAGCCCAGCTATACACCGCCACCATCGGCATCATTGCCCAAAAATCGATCGGTAGGCTCTGCGATCGATGTCGGCTCCCTCACGAGCCAGATAGCCCCGAATTAGCCGCACTCGGCAATTTCGCTCTGAGTCTCCAAGAGGGCGATGGGTATTATCAAGCGAATAGTCTCAATCTGCCAGAAATCGAACCAGCCAAACAGACGGGTAAATTGTGCCCCAAATGTCAGGGATTGGGTTATTACGGCAGGATCGGATTACATGAGGTAATCATAATTACCGATCGACTCAAATCGGCGATTTTGAGTGGAGATGGGGAACGAATCGATCTAGCCGCGATCGAATCGGGGATGCGAACTGTTGCAGATCTGGCTGTCAAATTGTTTCGATCTGGAGCTACCACCCTGACTGAAGTGAGACGGTGTATTTCTCCCAAAACTTTGCTCCAAAATCAACTTATCGATACCGAGTCAGAACATAGTCATCTAAATGAAGATAATGAGGAAGATCTCATCACCGCTTTACACTGGAAAAAACAAACTGACAAAGTTCGAGCTGAGTGCGACAGGCTGTTTCAAGAAGTAGCAAATTATCGCGAAGAAGCAGCTCAATTCGAGCACCGGATCGAGCAGAGTAGATCTCAAGCAGAACAAAGCACCCGCGCCGAAATCGCCCTTCAATTGCTATCTGTCGTCGATGTCGTCGAACTCGCCCGAACTTCCATCAAACCGCAAACAGATCGAGAAGCAGCCATCCAAAAAGGTTACTCGATGTTGGAGCACAAAATGCTCGCTAGCATCAAAGAAATCGGGATGCGCGTCACTGCCACCACCGGACAAAAATTCGATCCGCGTCTACACGAAATCGTCCAAGAGATCGGCACCCACGAGCATCCAGCGGGAGTAATCGTCGAAGAGTTTCGGCGCGGATACACATTGAGCGATCGAGTATTACGTCTAGCTCAGGTAAAAGTAGCCGTAACACCCAGATTTAGCTAGGAGTCAGAAGTCAGGGTGGTTGAGACGTAATCTATGTGCTCAAACCATACTTAACACTACTAGAATCAACACTGACCCCTAACCCCTAACCCCTGACTATAGATTAAATTTCCGGCGGGAATTAGCCACTGATTCGACTAGCCCGATCGCGATAAAATTGGTTAGTAGTGCCGAGCGTCCATAACTAATCCAGGGTAACGGAATTCCCGTTACTGGCGCAAGACCGATCGTCATACTGATATTCACAAATACCTGAAAAGAGATCATCATAAATACGCCGACGACTAGTAAAGAACCAAAATTGGTTTGAGCTTGTTTGGCAACTCGAACCATCCGCCAGCAAATAAATAAGAACGTTGATAACAGACAAATTGCTCCCACAAAGCCCAACTCTTCACCGATCGCCGAAAAGATAAAATCTGTATGTTGTTCTGGGATAAAGTTTAACTGAGTCTGAGTACCCTGATTGAGTCCTTGTCCCCAAAATCCCCCAGCACCGATCGCAATCCGTGATTGAATCAAGTGATAACCAGCTCCCAAGGGATCCGCTTCAGGATCCATAAAAACGGTCAACCGAGCCTTTTGATAATCTTTGAGAATGTGCCAAAATATTTCGCCCAAATACCCTGAAGCGATATTAACGACGATCGTCAATACCGAACTAATCCAGCGAGAAGGTAATGTTACCCAAGCAACGATGCCCATTAACGCCGTCCAACCAAACCAAATCGGTAGATTCAAAGCGTGGATAATTGCCGATGCCACTGGGGACGCTAGCAACAATAGCCAACCTGGATTTGCATTTGCCCAGTACAACATGCCTAGGGAAATCGCTCCAAATACCAGTGATGTCCCCAAATCTGGTTGAATGAATACTAGCAACCAAGGTGGTGCTGTAATTGCCAGAGCGCGAACAAAAGTTGGCAGCGTATCAGCCGGACGACGGTGTAAAATCGCCGCTAAAGTAATAATTAACCCCACTTTTGCAAATTCTGACGGCTGAAGTTGGAATCCAGCAATACTAATCCACCGTTGCGCGCCTAAAACAGTCTTACCTACTCCCATGACCGCAACCAGCAGCCCCGTGGTAAGACCATAGGTAATCCAGTGCCAGCGCATAAGATTATTGGCAGAAATTCTCGCAATTATTAGTACGATAAATATCCCAACCAGCCCAAAGATACAGTGTTGTCCCCACTTTTCACTAAACTGCTGTAACAAGTCTGTACTTGACTCAGCGAGTTTGGAACTCCGAATCATTGTCCCTCCAAAGAGGGTCAAACTCACTGCCACAATCAGGATTGGCCAATCCATCTGTTGCCAGTGAATGAATAAATCTTGCCAAGGTGCGCGACGAGATGATTTGCGGTACATGTTCGGG
>JANOPX010000095.1:0-1948 GCA_031422115.1 Chamaesiphon sp. VAR_4_metabat_408
CAAATTCGACCAGTTCCAAAGAAATATTCCTTATGCTTCCTTAGTACAAGCCTTTCGCTCTTTAATCGAACAACTTTTGACAGAAAACGATCTCCAGATCGCTGACTGGCGACAAAAATTATTAGTTGCCCTTGGTAATAACGGTCGAGTAATTATCGATCTAATTCCGGAATTAGAATTGATTATTGGTGCCCAGCCTGCCGTAGCAGCAATAGCTGACAAGGAAGCCCAAAATCGCTTCAATCTGGCATTTAAAAACTTTGTCCGGGTGTTTGCGCGATCGGCACATCCAGTGGTGTTATTTTTAGACGATCTCCAATGGGCTGATGAAGCTTCTTTGTTGCTGATTCAACTGCTAATGACCGAAACTCAGGGTCATTATTTATATATTATTGGTGCCTATCGAGATAACGAGACAACTCCGGCTCATCCCTTAATATTAACCTTGGACGAGATCGGTAAAACTGAAGGGCTGGTTAGTTATATCACCCTACAACCTCTGCAATCGATCGAGGTAAATCGGTTGATTAGCACGACTCTTAAAGTTGCTGTTGAAACTGCCGCAGCCCTGACAGAATTGGTGCTAGCCAAAACTAATGGCAATCCTTTCTTTGTTAATGAATTTTTGAGATCGCTATCCGATCGAGAATTATTAGTATTTAACTATCGGCTCAACCATTGGCAGTGGGATTTAAGAGAAATTCAAGCTCAAGCCATCACCGATAATGTGGTCGAATTGATGTCCGCTAACGTTCAAAAGTTGGGAATGTCAACCCAACAGATATTAAAATTAGCCGCCTGTATTGGCAACCAATTCGATCTCCAAACGTTGGCAACTGTCTTTGCACAATCCCCCCAAGTAACCGCAACAGACCTGTTGCCAGCTATTTTAGCTGGATTAGTTTTACCGCTGAGTGATGCTTATAAGCTGCTCGAATCTGACACGGAGGAGTTGTCACACGTCACAATTGAATATAAGTTTGCCCACGATCGTATCCAACAAGCAGTCTATTTGCTAATTCCAGCAGCGGATAAACAAGCGTTGCATTTGCGGATGGGTCAACTATTATTGCAAACTACGCCCCTAGCAACACCAGAGCAAAAACTCTTTGAAATTGTCAACCAATTAAACTTGGGTCGGCAACTAATCGAGCGACAACAAGAGCGAGATGAACTAGCTAGATTGAATCTCAGAGTTGGTAAAAAAGCCAAGCAAGCGACTGCTTATCAACCAGTATTCAATTACTTCGAGGTAGGATTGAGTTTATTAGAGGAGGACTGCTGGCAGCAGCAGTACGATCTCACCCTCAAATTGTATGTAGAAGCAGCCGAAACAAAGTTCTTACTCGGCGATTTGGTGCAGATGGAACGATTGATTGAAGTCGTATTGCAAACAGCAACCACATTGCTAGACAAAGCGAAAGTTTATATGCTGAAAATCAAAGCTGCTGTCTCACAGAATCAGCTAGTGGCAGCAGTGAATATCGCACTATCGACTTTGGAGATGATGGGGATAGTTTTCCCCACCGAACCAAGCCTATTAGATATCGAGCTTAGTCTAACTGAAGTAAAATCTACTTTGGCGGCAAGAGAAACTCAGGATGTCGCAGATTTAATCGATCTACCCGAAATGACCGATCCGGAAAAGCTTGTAGCCATGAATTTTTTGGTGGAAATGATTTATCCTTGCTATGTGAACTCTTCTCCTCTGTTCACCCTAGTCGTGTCAAAAATGGTCAGCTTATCGGTTGAGTATGGCAATACACCTTCGTCCGTTAATGCCTATTCTTTATATGGAATAGTCCTCTGTGGATTAGCAGATATTGATGGCGGTTATCGAGTCTGTCAACTCGCTTTGAAGCCGATCGAAAAATTTGATGCCAACGAACTTCAACCGAGTACTTTCTCGGTCACAAATTGTTTTATCAGACATTGGAAAGAGCACGTT
>JANOPX010000096.1:0-3011 GCA_031422115.1 Chamaesiphon sp. VAR_4_metabat_408
GGGATGATGGTTAACTGTGGTTGCAATCCCAGTTGGAATAAGGGCAGTTCTACAAAGGGGTTGGGGGCAGCAGCGGCAGCAACCATTAATACTTCCTCCCGCTCCCAATATTTGACAGTCTGACGGCTTGGCGTGGCTTCCATTGCCAAGCTTGCGAGTTCTTTGGCAGTAACAGAGAACTTGAGATCGATACTCCGAAGGAGAGGCTGCGCCAACGATTTTATCGGTTCTACCTTGGTAATCTTATCGAACACCAAAATGCGGACATCCATCGAGGTGCCGTGATAGCGATAGTGACTGCCATCCACGAATAGACTCAGTTGTAATTGAGCGGGGAGGCTGGCAAAGTATTCGGGGTACTTCTCTGGGGAGAGCCAATGAGCGACAATTGCTACCAGTCTGCCATTGGGTTGTAGTCGCAATAGAGCCGATCTCAGATGTTTGAGGCAAGCGTCGGGATTGCGTTTGCTTCTACCGACTGAGGCACTAAAGGGCGGGTTCATCACAATCAGGGTTGGCTGTTCGCCTTGGGGCAGCACATCATTGAGATGTTCTGCATCCACAGAGTAGATCGAGCCACAGGTAGGGAATAGCTCGTGGAGTAAGGCATTGCGCGACTTGGAAATCTCGTTGAGGATAATTTTGTGGGGGAATGCGCCATTTAGTCGGCTAATCGTCGCCGCCACCAAAATCCCCGTCCCCGCGCTCGGTTCGTGCAATGTGTCGCTTTCTTTGATTTGAGCCAGTCGCGCGACAATCCAGGCGAGAGAGAGAGGAGTTGAAAACTGTTGCAACTGGATCTGTTCCTCCGAGCGGATTTGGTGATGAGGAACTAGAGCCTGAAGATCCATGAAATCCTCAATAGTAGTAAAACTTCCCGTGAGAATCGAACTTACCATTGCTGCTTCAATCAGATCGGTAGCTTGCTTCCAATTCCACCGTCCCGTTGCCGCTCCACCACCAAAGATATCGCTCATCAATTCGATCACAACATCTTGAGTCAACCTGTCGCCAGCGGTTAATTTAGCAGCTAATTCGATGACAGCTACTTGAGTCTGAGTCTGAGTTTGAACGATCGTCATATTTGGCAATAAATGAGTACAAAAAAGCCAGCAATCAGAAATTGCTGGCAGAGGAAATTAATATTCGATGATTAAAACAGTGTGAGTTGAGGTTGTTGAGTATCGATAGAGCAGAGAACTTGATTGTCAATTACAACTAATAGATCGGCACTAGCGATCTGCTCACCAGTTTCTTTCCACGAGAAATAAGCCTGAGAGTATGGGCAGTAGTAGATCTCTTTTAATTGGGGTAGACTGGACAAAGATAAATCTTCTAATACCCCCTGTGCATAAGCGTGAACGTTCTTATGCCTATCCTTCAACACCCTTTGTCTACCGCGTTGAGAAACATATAATTTAGGATGTCTAATAACTAAATTGTCAGTATGTCCGACCACAATCCAAGACTTATCGATCTGCTGAGTTAAACTCATCAAACCTGTATTCAAATTACGATAGCAACGTATTGGTAAACCTCGACAAATTTGCCAGTCAAGATCTTTTTTCATGTTTTTTGTCTCTTATAAATCTAATATTTCTCTGACTAGATCGATAAGTGCTTGCCCCGTTAAAGTCGGTGGATTGCATAGATTTGCATCGTCCATCCAAAATTTTGGATTCGCCCCACCTGCATGAGCGTGCGTTTGGGGAGAAGTACTGCCGCCATAGATGCCAAATTCGTAGGCAATTGCACGTTTTACTTGAGCATCGGTGGGTTGCAATGCTCTGATTTTCTCCCACCTCTCTTTGGCTCCTGCCGTGCTATGTAAGGACTGATACAGGCATTGTTCTAGAATGCTGCGTTCGGGCAAGGATGGAGTTGGGAACAGGCTAATTTGTCCCTGACAACGATGTTTTTTTCGACTCATGGAGATTAATAGGTACAAAAAAGCCAGCAATCCATCGCTGGCTAGGTATTAAGTTTTACTGTGCTCATCAATCTGGGATCTCAAGAGCTTGAGATCTTAAAGGTGACAGCATCAATTTTTGTCATTAAGTGAAGAATTCAAAATAGACTTCTATCAATGCCTCACTAATGGAAAATTGTCTGTTCTCAAATTCTCCATTCAGTAAGCAAATAAAATGTTTACGAGCAGTAATTAGTCTAGTTAACATGGGATATCCTGAAAGTAATGTTTGCAATAATTAACCGATTCTGATATGGGTTACTCTGGGCTGAAGCTTGGCTAAAACTTCCCCATCAATTACTAACTCATCTGTACCAGACTCCGCTAACTGTTGGCGAATCGTCTCGGTACAAACTTTATAATTAGTTTGGACTGTAACAAGATTTGCCGGAAAATCTTTCGCGAGAATGTTACCATTAGTCCATAGCGGTTGTTTCCCACCATTCTTGACAAGTTTGATAGTCGCTTCTCGACCTTTAATACTCGAATCATCGCGGTTCTCCAAAATTTTCTTGAGATAAGTTTTGAAGTTGGACAGAGCATTTTCTCTGATTTCAATTAGACTATTGAAGTGATCGCGGCGTTTTCTGAGATAAGCAATTTCACCCTCTTTGGCTGCAACTACCGCAGCAATAGCATCTACCTTAGAGGCAATTTGCGTCTCTAACTCATCGAAACTATTAATTAAGGCGATAGTATCGGTTTTCCCCTCTACTTCTTCCTCTTCAATAAAAGCCATAATTTGTTCGACTAAACTATCGCGGCTTAATTCTAAATCTAATAATGATGTCATGATTAATTATTTGTTATGAGTAGTTAAATCGAGAATGCCCCAGTGAATTGCTGGGGCAAATGGTAATATTAATTAACTGTTTGCAGTAGCAATTTCTCGCCAAGTGGTAGTTGGTAAATATAGAACGCTGGAGCCAAGCCGCTCGACTTCTGTAGCGCGATCGTAAGATTCAATATCTTCAGCAGTACGAGTGACAGCATTGAGCATCCCGAACTGGGAAAGGTCGCCAGCATCGATTAAATGTTTCAG
>JANOPX010000097.1:0-2028 GCA_031422115.1 Chamaesiphon sp. VAR_4_metabat_408
TCATTATGCAACTTTTACTCGATTTAGACCACGCAAGATCCCCCAGTTAAGCTTTAATTTGAATAGATCGTCTCAACACTCGACCCACAAAGGATCGAGGCTAAATCAACGAATCTAATCTGTTTAGGATCGCAAATCGATTTATTGCCGAGCCAAATTACTTCTTGAGTATTCATGCCACTTCTAGCCACTATTTCGCTCTGAAAATTAACTTACGTCTTAACTGGGGGATCTTGCGTGGTCTAAATCGAATCAAAGTTACACAATGGAGATAACTGGTTAATATCTAGGCAAACCACCATCAGTTCTCACGCGAAACTTATCGATCGATATTGAGGTACTTTTCAATGAAATTTAATCGATTACTATTAGGGATTTTCTCTCTTGCTACTTTAACGGCTTCATCAATGGTGATGCCACCTATTGCTTCTGCGGCACCTGGGCCATGTAGTTGTACAAGCAGTCAAGCTCAACCCCAACGAGGTCAGAAAAGTCGGTCTAGTGGAAATTTTTCGACTCAAGGTTGTACAAGTACCCTAACATGGATCGCTCCAAGGGGTGTTCGTTTTAACGTGGTGCAAGACGTATCTGCTGGAAAAGATCGTGTCTGGATTTCAAATGCCTCAAACCTTAAACGGAGTCGAAACCCGAATCAAGGAAAGTTGTATATTGCGAATCCAAGTGGTGCTCAAAAAGACTTTGTGGTATGTGCTAACAACAGACTTTAAATGCACAATTTAGGTATTGTATTAAATTCAGTAGGTAGGGCCTCTACCTGCTGAATTTAATATGACCCGAATATGACTCGTTCGACAGTCACTGGGTTAACTTTGATGTTTATCGAAGATATCTTAAGTTTCCATTGCGATTCTCAATGCCTCGGATCGAAATTGATGTTCGCTTAGAGCCACCATTGATGCGACGACAGCGTGCTGATAAATTTTCTCCGTCAACCTGAGTATTCCAGCAAGAATTTTGATAACTGCTATCATTAGTTGAATTTGAAAGATAGGTTAAGTTTCCATTGCGATTTTCAATGCCGCGAATCGAAATTGATGTTCGCTTAGAGCCACCATTGATGCGCCGACAGCGTGCAGATAAAGTTGCTCCGTCAACCTGAGTATTCCAACAAGAATTTTGGTAATTGCTATCAGATCTGGAGTTTGCTAGAGCATGATTAGGAATTGCCGCTAGCATTGCACCACAAGCAATCATAGTTATTAAACTTGATAACCGATCTAGTTTTGGAAAGTAAGACATAAGTATTCTCCGATGGTAGCTAAAGTTTGATTTTTGGAGGTGGGGGGTGAAAGACTCTGGGGAAGTCATTGGGACGATTTCCCCAGAGTTCGAGCTTACAGATGATGGAGATCTAAATAACTACTGACTTAATTTTGTCCTAGTAAGCGATCGGTATTTTCTGTAAGTAAATAAAGCTTGATTTTGACCGATGGGAAGATGCGAGCATCGTTCTATAATGCTTGTGTTCTTGAATAGCTCGATTCTCTCGCGGGGAGATAGCTCTCCGCCAACGGGGGAGGTTATCACCCTGACTAGTTAACGAACCGATTTGAAAGAGGAAACTCGATTGTTTAACTTTCCCAGGCTACCGCGAGACTCGTTAGGGCTAATCTCAACAAAGTCACCCTTGAAGTTTTTACCGTCATAAAAACGCCACTTTTGGCCGTTATTTACAGCAGCAGATGAGGCTTTATTATCAAATCCAACCCGACTGAGGTCTGGGACTCCTTCGTTACTATCAAACTTCGCCCCCTGACGATTGGATTTATCCCAGAGGGTCACATCTTTGGGATTTCCCGATGATTGAGATTGAGCGGATACATTGGCGATAATTAGCATAGTTCCAGTAATTGAAGTTACTGATAGAAGTGCTAATGTAGTCAGTTTTTTGTTAAATTGCAACATGTGGTTATCTATCCTAAAGTTCTTAGAGATCGATTAGTATTGGACAATTTACTTTTTCGTCATGCCACAAACTGATTGTTTGCTATTTATAGTTGTCCACTG
>JANOPX010000098.1:0-61211 GCA_031422115.1 Chamaesiphon sp. VAR_4_metabat_408
AGTTATCGATACTGTTTACAAATCTTATGTTTGGGAAGATCATCACAAGAATTTCTAAGTAGCTCGACCCACACAATAGGTTTAAAAATTCGACGACCCGATTTTAGGAGGATACTAAAATGGCTGGACAACTATGCTGGATTCCCACGTTTGCGTCTAAGGGAAAATTAAAACTACATCTTAGACTAGATCCTTTTCAGCCCTGGAAGCCCCATACCGCTTTCCCCCATCTCTGCGTCCCAGATTACCTAGTTCCAGGTGGCTCGATTGGCTGGGCAACCAGCCAGAGACTTCTTTCTGCCGGTTGGACAATAGTTTCTACCGCACAGGTACAAGCATCTTTTAGGGACAATTTTGGAGATAGCTCTTTGGCAGCTTAGGAAACTAAGCTATTTGTCAAATATTTGTAGGAGTTAGGTTTGTTTTAGCAACCCAACTCCTACCTCGTCGTGGATTAAATCAACTAATCAATCTGCTGTATTTGCGTTAATGCAGGATGAAGATCCAAACTACCAGTGGTTGACGAGCATTATTTAGCTGCAACTAAACCATTGTGACGTAATAACGCTGATGGATCTGGCTCGCGGCCACGGAAAGTGGTAAACACTTCCATCGGGTGTTTGCTACCACCCAGCGATAATACTGTATCGCGGAACCGTCGTCCGGTAGAGCTAATCGCATCAGGATCATCTAAACCAGCATCTTCAAACGCTGCAAACGCATCTGCGCTCAAAACTTCCGCCCACTTGTAGCTATAGTAGCCAGCGGCATAACCGCCAGCGAAGATATGTCCGAAGGAGCAGAGGAAATTGTCTTCGGGTAAGGGCGGAATTACCATGCTGATTTTGGCGAGACGGTTGCGGACATCGGGGACGGTTTCTGCACCACCGGGAATGTAACGTCCGTGGAGTTCGAGATCGAGCCAGCTGAAGTGGATTTGACGGAGCATTCCAGTTCCGCTCATGAATGTGCGTGCGGCGATGATTTTTTGGTAGTAGTGTTCGGGGAGGGGTTCACCAGTTTCGTAGTGCTTGCCGAGACTGAGCAGGGTAGGCTTGTCATAACACCAGTTTTCCATAAATTGGCTGGGTAATTCGACGGCATCCCATTCGACGTTACTAATTCCCGATGCGCCAACAAAATCGACAGTGGTGAGCATATGCTGTAAGCCATGTCCGAATTCGTGAAACAGGGTTTCGACTTCGCTGAAGGTCATCAGACTGGGTTTGCCGTCCACTGGAGGACTTTGATTGCAGATTAGGTACGCGACTGGTAAACGGACTTTGGAGCCATCGCCATCGGTCAATTTGGCGCGATTGACGCAATCATTCATCCAGGCTCCACCGCGTTTTTCGGCGGGGCGACTGTAGGGATCTAAGTAGAAGTAAGCGATGGGTTGATTTTGCTCGTCTGCGACTTGGAAATAGCGAACATCGGGGTGCCAAATCGGTGCGGTACCATCGGCGGCGGTGATGGTGATGCCGAATAGTTGGTGGGCGAGGTTGAATAATCCCGATAGTACTTGTTCTAGGGGGAAATATGGGCGCAATTCTTCAGCGTTAAAGTCAAATTTAGCTTCTCGGAGGCGTTCTGACCAGTAGGCGAGATCCCAATGTTTGAGATCTTGGGCTTCGGGGGCATTTTGGGCGGTGGCAAAGGTGCGGAGGTTTTCGAGATCCTGTTTGGCGGCATCAAAGCTGGCACTGCGGAGAGATTCGAGCAGGTTTTCGACGGCGGCGACGTTGGGTGCCATTTTACTGGCGAGGCTAAGTTCGGCAAAGTTGGCAAAGCCGAGGATATTGGCTTTTTCGCGGCGCAATTCGAGGATGCGATCGATATTCCCCAAGTTATCATAGTCTCCCGATGCAGCGCGACTGACTACGGCTTTGTACAGTTGCTCGCGCAAGTCTCGATTTTGACTGTGCTGCATAAAGGGGATATAACTGGGAGCATCTAGGGTGATTACCCAGGGGCCATCTGTAGGGGTGGCTGCTTCATTCCCGGCGGCTCTGGCGGCTTGGGCAGCTTGAGCGAGTAAACTGGCTGGTAGTCCGGCTATTTCGGCTGGTTTGGTGAGGGTGAGACTATATGCTTTGGTGGCATCGAGGACGTTATTGGAGAATTTATTGGCGAGTTCGGCGAGTGCGAGTTGAATCTCGTTAAATCGCTCTTTGGGTGTACCTGTCAAACCTACTCCAGATAGCTCCATATCCTGGATTGCTGCGTTGATAATCCGTTTTTGGGTGCCGTCTAAGTTTCTCCATTCGGAGCCAGCTTTCAGGGCGGTATAACCTTGATAGAGGGCGGTGCTTTGTCCGGCGCGCATCCCAAATTGGACGACTTGGGGCTGCATCTGTTCGTGAGCGGTGCGAAGTTCGGGGCTATTTTGGACGCTCATCAGGTGCCCGACTACATCCCAGCTCCAGGAGAGGCGTTCGCCTAGTTTGTCGAGTGGTTCGACCAAGCCTGTCCAGGTGGGGGTAATATTATTTTCAAGCTGGGTCAATTTTTCGCTAACTTCACTCAGGAGTTCGGTGATGGCGGGAACTACCTGTTCGGCTTTGATTTCGGTGAAAGGGGGTAAGCCTTGACACTGGAGGAGGGGGTTTTGGGGAGACATATAAATCGAGGTGAGGATGTATTTATTATCGTCGATCGCATTACCAGTAACATCTCTGGTTTACCGCCCATCATCAATATCCGATCGTTGGCGTAGCCTACCGTAGGTAATCTAATCTTCAAATGCTCTGGCTTACTCGAAAGGATTGAGGAGGGTTACTCCGGTAGCCACAAAATCCTTGACATTTCGGGTAACTAAGGTTAAACCGTAGACTAGTGCTGTCGCAGCAATCTGTTTATCTAGAGCATTTTCAGGGTGAGGGACACGCAAACGACCCCAAATTTGCGCTTCTTCCCGACCAAAATCGAGGATGTTTTCAGCATAGTGTTCGAGAATGGTTTCTAACCAAGCTTCTAGGGACTTAGCCTGGGCAAAGTCGCCTCTGTGTTGAATAATGTCAACTCCACGACGCAGTTCGCCAATGGTGATGACGCTGAGGTAAGAAACTGTCTCCTGTTCGGCGAGCTGACGAAAAAAATGTGTGATACCAGGATTGGCTCGATCTCGTTGGCGTAGTTCGCTGATGATATTAGTGTCAAGTAAGTACATCAGTCGAGTGGATTGGCGGTTGACAGATCTTGAACCCGCGCAAAATCAGCATCAGTACCGACAGCAGGAATCTGACTCAGAGCCTCAATAAATGGTTTTTTCTTGGGGCGTAATAGGGCTTGCTCTAGGATGCGCCGATGCTCTGCTTCGGCACTGATTCCATGTTTACTGGCTTGCACTTTTAGGGCGTTGGCGATCGCGTCGTCCACATTCCGCACAATTAAATTAGCCACATGTTCTAGTTCCGTTATTTCGGAGTATTCAGTAGTTAATCGGAGGCTATTATCCCCCCGATGATTGGAGAATTGGTCGGTTTGACCAGTTCTAAGTTATGTTCGCTTCAACCTTATTATCAAAGCTTGTTAGACCGATAACACTTCACTTGCGCGATGTTTAATTATCGATGACAGGGCACAGGAGCTAGCGAACTCACAGGGTGTCATGACGTAAGATAAGGTTTACCCTTCGACTACTCTCAGGGTGGTTTGGTTCACATTAGCTACGGATTGTTCCGGTTGCTAATGATCCCATAGTCAATTACGATCGGTAAAAAGGACAACTTAATTAAATGATAGCATTGATATCAAATCGATCCAATGCCTCTTCTACAGTTTCTCGATGTATTGGTGGAATTGGAATTGGCGCAAATTTATCAACTACTGAGAAATGACAGGGGTTGGCTCATATTGGCGGCGAATCCGAGGATGCCTCGATCGCGATGTTCGTATAATATTTTACCTTGTCCATCGAAGAGAAATGTGCCGCCCCGTTGGGTGAGGTAGGCTGGATTTGGGACGTAGGTATTCCAATTGCCCAGGACTTCTGCCATGTTGCGGAGTCGGAGGGTGGCTAGTTCAAATGGTCGCTGGAAGCCAGTTCCGCCTGCGAGTTTGAAGAATGAACCTTCGATCGGTGGGAGTGGTTTGGCGTGGACTATTTCATCATTATCGATCAGTTGGGGTGCCTGCCTGTCGCCTTTATACCCTCGAAACACTTCTGTGAGGGTGCCAGGGCTACCGATCCCGGCACACATGAGGATCAGGTTCAACCAAGCATTTTGAGCGGTGGAGCAGCCAGGAACCTTGAGGGTTAAGCCAGGGTATAGGTTTAGTTGGGTATGTAGTGAGGCGGTAGGATCGACAAATAACCACTCGGCGGGTAATCCGGTGAAGTTGCAGAATTTTTCGCCTGCCGATCGATCTCCAATGCCTACAACTCTGATGGTGACTCCGGTTGACAGGATTTTACTCGTTTCTTTTTTTAGCCACCAAGCATATTCAAGACTATCAAAGTCACCTAGTTGGGGCAGGAGTAATACTAGAAGACGATCTACCGATGTACAGCCACTGAGGATTGGTAATATCGATCCATCGCTGACTCGTTGTCGATCGGTTTGGCTGAAAATATTGTATGTGTTCATATGATTTAGTGATAATTAGGCAATCTAGATCGAATCAATTACTATAGGGCATAGTTTTATTCAGATATTTTGATGGGTATTACTAATTTTATTCTGGATCTCCATAATTAGTAATGTTACAATACCAGAACATCGATTGGGATCTAAGCTAATGAACCTAAGCAAAATTCTGTGGCAAACTGTATTGTTAAGCACGATCGGATTTACAAGTACTGCTGAAGCTAAACCAGATCGGATTTTCGGTTCTTATAAAAGTAATGGCTATACGATCGATATCGATCGAGGTGTATATTATGGCTGCGACCCTCGAAATCGCTGTGTAAAAATCCCTCGTAACAAATCTCGTTATGATGGGAAAATGAAAGAATGGAGAAATGCTGGGTATGTATATCGAGTAACTCCAGTTGGCGATAAACTAATAAATGGTCACAATACGAGAATCTTGCTGAAGATTATCAATCCTCAACAAAAAGTTATCTCCAAGCGAATTTTTCGATCTCAGTAATTGTTGTTCGATCTCGATCGGGTACAGCGGTTTGTTCCGCCGAAACTCGATATTATGGCGATCCTAGCTGGCAAAAAAATCGGGGATATCTATATTTACACGAATCGATCGCCATATGGCTGAACTATTAAACCCACCTCGGAAGTCTCTGGCGATTACCATGCGATCGACTCCCCCAACGATAAAATTAAGTTAATTTGTCTAGTTACCAGACATAATAATAAGTGAATTATTCGTAAAACTCTATCTTGAGTGGAGGAAGATCGACTATTTCAGCAATCGATCGAACTATAATAATTACTTAGTCAAGTGCTACTCATTTACCCAGAGGTTCTATCATGGCTCAGATATCTATCTCCGAACTCTCTCAGACTATTTCCGAACTCATCGATCTCGATCTTGAAGAACAGAGTTTAATGACATCCGCAATCGATCGTGCCATCGATGCACGTCAAATTGTTGGCGGGAGCAGCTCCGAATATCGGGGTAAACTAGGTGGCTCCGATCCAAATCCACCGATCCTCATCAATGGTACTATGGTTGCTGTCGATCCTCAACCTCATTATACCCCTGACTACTTCCCCATTGGCAAGATTGCCTCGCCTACCTACCATCCTCGCTCCATCCCAAAACATCCTCGTCACCCACGTAAACATTTCTAAATAAAAGTCGAACATTGGTAATAGTGGGAGCTGGATCGAAATGTTAGAATCAGAACAAGAGTCGAACACAAATAAGTCATCCCGACAATTGATGTGTCCCAGTGCCGAGACAGAGATGGATGATAGTGTGATATTTGGGATGGTGGTAGGGAGTGTCACAGCTCCAAAACTGGTACATTTCGATCGAGTCAAGCAAATTCCCCCTGCATTGCTCGCCCTCGAATCACCCGTCAGAGCTACCGAAATCTTTCGGATTGCGGCTACTTGTATCGAACATGGTTGCGAACATTTTGATGGTGAGAATTGTCGATTGACTAGTCGCATCATCGCAGAATTACCCACTGTTACCGAGCAAATCCCCGCCTGCCCGATTCGCTCTACCTGTCGCTGGTGGCATCAAGAAGGTGTACCCGCTTGTCAAAGATGTCAGCAAGTAGTCAGAGACAATTATTATGTCTCTCAACCCCTATATGATGCCGCCAATGTAGATGTTTATCACGAAACTTCAGATCTAGAGACGTAGAAAATAGATGCTGGGTAATAATGCCCACAGACCATTTACAACCAAAAAAAGAAGAATTTAAACTTTTGATTTGATTACCTTCAGTACGCTACGCAAACGCCATTTTTTGCCCAAAAGAATGTCGGCTGGCATTACAAGCAAATATTGAAAAACATGGAGCTTAAAGATGATGGGCTTAAATAACTCTCAGCTAAAAATCTTTACCATAATTTGTTATGCCACAACAAGTATAATTTTTATTATCAATGGGATCCTTTATGCAAGAAGAGGGGATAGTACAGAGTCATCGACACAGATCGGACTTGGAATAATGTTCTTTATAATAGGCATTGCTCAAAGTTCGATCTTTGACTGAATTATTTATTGGCTTTTGTAATTGCATATCCAAAAATAATTATCGATCCAAAAAATGTAAATGTTTATAAACGTAGGGGGGCATTACCCACCTTCTAATGTCCACCCTACAAAAGTGGGGTTTTTAAATACTTTTTGCAGGGATCGATCGCTAATTTAATCTTCGCTAGATCCTTCGGTTACTTCTGGTTTGAGCAGGGGAAATGCGATCGCGTCACGAATACTGGCACAATCACAGAGGAGCATCACCAACCTGTCGATGCCCATGCCCATGCCGCCTGTAGGTGGCATCCCATGTTCTAGAGCCGTCAGGAAGTCTTCATCGATATCGTGAGCTTCTACGTCTCCTTCGGCTTTGCGAGCGGCTTGTGCTTCTAGTCTTTCCCGTTGATCTACAGGATCGGTTAATTCTGAGAAACTATTGGCGAGTTCTCGCCCGACGGCGTATAATTCAAACCGTTCGACGATACCTGGTTTCGATCGATGTGGTTTAGCTAGGGGCGAGATTTCGATCGGGTAATCGAGGACGAATGTGGGCTGAATTAGGGTTGATTCGCACTTTTGCTCGAATACCTCGTTCAGGAGTTTTCCGAGGCTGTCTACGTCCTTACAGCCACCAATCCCCGCATCTTTTACGGCTATCTGAGCAGTAGCGAGAGAATCGAAGGTACTAAAATCTAATCCGGTAGTTTCTTTGACAATATCGTTCATCGTCACCCGTCGCCAAGGAGCAGTGAGGCTAATTGGGGTATCTTGATAACTGATTTCGAGAGTACCCAATACCGACTGGGCGACTGTGGTAATCATTTCCTCGGTGAGGTTCATCATATCCTCATAATCAGCATAGGCTTGATATACCTCAATGCTGGTAAATTCGGGATTGTGACGGGTAGAGACTCCCTCGTTACGGAAGATGCGCCCCAATTCAAATACCTTTTCAAACCCGCCGACAATTAGGCGTTTTAGGTGTAATTCGGTGGCAATCCGCAGATACAGCGGCATTTCCAGAGTATTGTGGAAAGTATTAAATGGGCGTGCATCTGCACCGCCTGCTTCTGATTGCAAGACTGGTGTTTCGATTTCGATGAAGTTGAGGTTTTCCAGGTAGCGGCGAATTCCAGCGGTGATGAGGGAGCGTTTGCGGAAAGTATCCCGTACTGATGGATTGACGATTAGATCTACATATCGTTGACGATAACGTTTAGCGACATCGGTTAAGCCGTGCCATTTGTCGGGGAGTGGGAGGAGAGATTTGGTGAGCATCACATACTCGTTGACGAGGATGGATAGTTCGCCTTTTTCGGTGCGTTTGATGGTGCCATGTACGCCGATGATATCACCGACATCGGTTAATTGTTTGAGATGGGCGAATGCTTCGGGTAGCTCTGACATCCCCGCTTCTATCTGCTGTTTCTGAAGATAGAGCTGAATTGTACCTGTCTCGTCTTGGAGGCTAAAAAAAGCTAATTTTCCCATCACTCGGCGTGCTAGGATTCTGCCAGCGATCGATACTGCCACATCTATTTCTTCACCACTGGCTAAGTCCGCATATTCTGTCTGCAAGGCGGCGGCTTGGTGAGTAGATGTCCAATTGTAGGCGTAGGGATTCATCCCCAATTCTTTGAGTTTATCTGCCTTCGCTAGGCGTGTCGCCCGAATCTCGGCTAATGTCGAATGTGGTTCTGGCTGTTGTGACGGCTGTTGCTTGGACATATATGAGATCGAGTCTTAATCTTAATCTAGATACTCTATTCTACGCTCGATCGAGCCAAATGGTAGTCAGGCAAAATAAGCCAAATTATTGTTGAAATCTTTATCTATGTTTGATTAAATTAAGAATAGAGGCAATTCTGCCCCTTGAGCATGGGGAAAGATCGACACCAGCAACAACCTTGGTTTCTATCCTATTATGGCGATCGCAACTAAATCTCGACTTAATTCTGCATTCAAACAATTGATGTCTGTGCATTGGTGGATGGCGATGGTTTATGTGGTATTATTCACAACCGGAACTTTCATGTCTCAATTGGAACGGGGGGTCTCTTTCCGAAATAGTTTTTACGATTTCCATAAATCAATGGGCGTGCTGTCAATGGCATTATTGACATGGCGAATTTTAGTCCTCTTGCGAGTGTGGGGAAAGAAATACACAAAGCGTTTGCCTAAATTTTCTTGGAGCTGGCTAAAAACACTGGCATTGCACATCAATCAGTCTGTATATTTTTATGTGGACAGTTCCCGTCACAGGGTTCTTATTATCAAATTCATTTCGAGCGAACAATGTCAAGTTTTTTGGCTTCGTCTTACCAGATATTTTTCCCCAGAATTCAGCAATGACAGATCTAGGACGAGATCTACATTTTTGGTTGTCCTATACCTTTCTGGCATTTGTCGTGCTGCATACGATCGAGCAGCGAAAGGTTGTGCGGGCAAATTGGCGGCGGTTCAGACAGTTTATTCGGTCAAAGCGTAATCTAGTAACCTAAGTTTTGTTGAGAGTAGTGCTGACTTTTGTACACATCAACTTGGAGAACTCTAGCTGAATGAACGGACTATTTATCGGTTACAATGATCGTAGATCGATCGGAGGAGAAATCTATGCACAAGCTGACTCGTCGCAAGTTTATGATTACAGCATCTCTCTCAACTGGTTTTGCGATGGCAGTCTCTCCAGTTGATGCCAAAACCCTCACAACCGATCTGAAGGGCTTAATCGCAGGTGCTGTAAAAATCCCTGTCAAGGATGGAGAAATTCCGGCTTATCGCGCACAACCTGCATCAGGTAAAAATTTTCCGATTATTCTGGTGATTCAGGAAATTTTTGGGGTTCACGAGCACATTCAAGATGTAGTACGCCGCCTTGCCAAACTAGGTTATTTAGCGATTGCCCCAGAGCTATTCGTGCGTCAGGGTGATGTGTTGAAACTGAGCGGGATCGAAGAGATTCGGACTGTTGTCGCCAAGGTGCCTGATGCTCAAGTTTTCTCGGATCTCGATGCTACGCTGGCTTGGGCAGTCAAGTCATCAAAGGGAAATATCGCGAGAGTCGGCATTACAGGGTTTTGTTGGGGTGGTCGAATCACCTGGCTCTACGCGGCTTACAACCCCAAGGTAAAGGCTGGAGTCGCCTGGTATGGCAGACTGGTGGGAACGTCTACAACCCTTACCCCCAAGCATCCCGTGGATATTGCACCTACTTTGAGCGTTCCTGTGCTCGGACTTTATGGCGGGAAGGATACCGGAATTCCCCTAGATGGTGTGGAGAAAGTTCGCACGCTCCTAACGTCAGGTGGAAGCAAATCGGCAATTGTAGTGTACCCAGAAGCCCCTCATGCTTTCTTTGCTGACTATCGCCCATCCTATCGTGAAACAGAGGCCAAGGACGGTTGGAATCGCCTGCAAGAGTGGTTTAAGAGCCAGGTTTGATGTAGGGAAAAGCGGCTCAAACTGCGGCGCAACTGGGATGCGATCTAAAATATCCCCATGACGGCGTTTTATTTCTTATCGGAAACGCCGGAAAACCCTGCCCTTCTAGGGCGGGGATGTAGAGGCGTACTGGACGGGTCTCCCGCCCAGTTGTGAGATGCCGATTCCATACTGGGCGGGTGACCCGACCAGACCGTCACAAGACATGCAGCATTAGCAAGTGGAAGGGTGGCGGATGGATGTCTGGTCGGGTCACCCGCCCAGTAGGTAGCGAACAAAATCCCTTGCTCGATCCCTTGTTAAACCTTAGTCTTATGATATAATAGTTGTCATAAGCGTTAAATCTTTAAAGTCCAATGCTCGTATTTGAGTTCAAAGCCTACGGTAAATCCAACCAGTTCAGCGCAGTTGATGAAGCCATCAAGACTGTCCAGTTCATCCGCAACAAAGCTATTCGGCTTTGGATAGATGGCGGTGCTAAGTCTTGCTATGACCTCAACAAATACTGTGCTGTACTGGCTAAAGAGTTTCCGTTTGCCAACCAACTCAATTCGATGGCACGTCAAGCAGCAGCCGAACGTGCTTGGGCATCAATCCAACATTTCTACGACAACTGTAAAGGTAAAGTCGCTGGCAAGAAAGCGGATGAAATCGCGCTGAGGTCTCCTCAGCACTGGTCGGGTCACCCGCCCAGATGTGCGTTTCACCAAGCAGGGTTCCCCCAATTCCAGAAAGATTGCCGCTCAGTTGAATATAAAACGTCGGGATGGGCATTAAGCGACGACCGCAAATCGATTACTTTCACCGACAAGAAAGGAATTGGCAAGTTAAAACTAAAAGGTACTCGCGATCTGAACTTCTATCAACCAGACCAAATCAAACGGGTAAGGTTGGTAAAACGTGCAGATGGGTACTACGTTCAATTTTGTGTTTCTGTAGATCGTACAGAGATTTTACCCGCCACAGGTAACACGATTGGGCTGGATGTAGGGCTGAAAAGTTTTTACACTGATTCAAATGGCTTAGAGATTGAAAATCCTAAGTTTTACCGTGCTGGCGAGGTAAAAATGAAGCGGGCACAACGTCTAGTTTCACGCAAAATTAAAGTGATGGGCGGGGGACCCGCCCAGTGCTCAAACAATCGCATTAAATCTCGAATTAAGCTAGGTAGAATCCACCTTAAAATAAGTCGGCAACGTAAAGACCACGCTGTAAAATTGGCGCGGTGCGTAATCAGATCTAACGATCTAGTAGCCTATGAAGATTTAAGAGTGAGAAACATGGTGAAGAACCATTGTTTAGCGAAATCGATTTCTGATGCGGGATGGTATCAATTTAGAGTTTGGTTAGAAACATTCGGGCGAATCTTTGGTCGGGTCACTGTTGCGGTAAATCCCGCCTATACGTCCCAAGAATGCTCTAGCTGTGGCGTAATTGTGAAGAAGTCTCTTTCTACTCGAACCCATACTTGTCAGTGTGGCTGCGTACTAGATCGCGACCATAACGCCGCACTCAATATATTGACTAAAGCAATAGGCACCACAGGGCATGTGGGAACCTCAATACTAGATATTGGAATCGCTCAGGGAGATTCGTCCTCTACTGTTGCTGGTGCAAACCTGTGATGGCAAGACGGGTCGCTGAACTGAGAATCCTCGTGCGTTCACGCCGAGGAGTGTCAATCCTTAGTCAGAATTCACCTCTAGTAATACCAATCGCAATTGCTAAGATAAAACAGCCGACAAATATGCTACCTAGCAGGAGAATAGCAAAGATTTCACCACCTGAGAGGGGACGATCGATCGCATCGAGATAGGCTGAAGGGCGATAATTGTCTGGGCGATTTGGGATCGATCGAAATTTGGGGAGAGGTTGGACTACAGCGACTCGCGAGTAACCAATGGTGATATCGTATGCCGCTCGACGTTCGGGGTTGCTGATGGCGGCGTAGGCTTCGTTTAGGGCTTGAAATTCGATCGTGGCGATAAGGGTAGGTAAGACGGTGGTGTCGGGGTGATATTTTTTACTGGCATCTCGATAGGCGCGACGAATTTCGATCGGTGATGCGCTAGGATGAACGCCCAATCGAGCATAATAAGTTTGAGGTTGGGGTTGGCTATTCACTGGGAATAGGAGGTAGGGGACAGGGTGAAAATCGGGGGTTTTGTGAAAATCGGGGGGTGTTGGAAATGGAAATTGTTTAGCCTGCTCTGAGGATGCGTTGACGGGGTAGTCGAGCGCGAGAGACTAATCCGCAAAGGCTAGCCAAGATTAACCAAGCGTGGGTGTTTAGGCGCAACTCTAATGCGGTGACATCAGCGATATTAAATATCATAAACCCAGCAAAGGCGATGAGGAAAGTGAAAAAGATCGTTCGATCGGATTCCCATTGGATGGGAAAATCGAATAGTAGGATCGTACTTTGAGCGATAATCCAACCAACTAAACCGAAGATCAGCACCGTTGCAGGAATGCCGAGATTGGAGGTGAGCATCAATAGCAAATTGTGAGGATATCCGAGCCAGATCTGGGTTTGTTGTTGATACAGAGATCCAAAACTTTGTAAACCCCAGCCAAATATCGGCCGATCTTGAGTCATTTTCCAGGCAAAGTTCCACTGAGATAGACGAGTGATTGATTCTGGTCTTCCAGGATACATTTCATCGGTAATTCTCGCCCAAAAATAGCGGGGAACGATCGATCTCAAGGGTTCTTTGAGTGGAGAGGGAGCATAAGCCGCACTAAGAATCACCGTACCAATCGCCGTGACACCAGCCAAAACCAAGTACCAACCTTGATAGATCGTAAATACCAAACTACTCAAGATAGCTCCACCCCAAGCAGCGCGAGAGCTGGTGAAAATTAGGCAGACAGTACAGAGGAGTAATGATGAAAGCGTCCAGATAAAATCTGGTGACTTCCAGACAGGATCTAGAGATCTAGCAAATGATAACCCATTAACCTTTCGCTCGGTACCTTTGGCATATCGATCGCAAGTATCGACAAACAAGCCAAGGGCGAAAATAAACACCATTTGCAAGTAAGCAGCAAAAGGATTTGCGTGAGCAAATAACGACGACATCCGCCCTAGGGGTTCGCCTCCCCGCACTATTTGCCAAATAAAGGAAGTAGTATTCGGAATTGGAATCGGCAAACTTCCACCAAAACCAAGCATTTGAATCGATCCGATTAACATAACTGGCATCGCTGGAATCAGGAAAATCCAAGCTAATTGGCGCAATTGTTCGGGGGATTGGATGAGGACACTATAGGCGGCAAATAGCAAAAAATAGGGGATAAAATTGACCAAACCCAAAAAGGCATCACCTGGTTTGACGCTCAAAGCTGAGACGATAATTAACCAAGGTATTAATAGTACAAACCACCAATTTAGCCGACGTTGAATAATTTCTCGCCACGATTGGCTCCAGGTTTGGAATAATGAGATCAGGATTGCTACTGCGCCGACAGATGGAAGTAAGGGAAAGATCGCAAAGCCGATTCGCGTCCAACCCCAAGCCGATTGTAATCGGTAATTTGGGTGCTTCCAATCTCCTCCAGGAAAGAGCGAGAAGATATTTAGTGTCGTCGATCGAGGGAAAATAGATGAAAATTTAAGCATCTGAATGCTGACGCTCCATAACTTGGTAAAAACTAGCAATAATTCCGACTACCAACCACCAGAGGGTTTGGATTTCGGGACGATACCACACGGTATCACTAAGACCTTGACAAATCAAACCGACCATTGAGACAATCGCCGCCATCAACCAGACAACTTGAATATCTCTATTTTGCCGCAATCTGGCTAAACTGCGAATACCACAGTTGACGGTTACTGTCATCGACCACAATAAACCAGCAAAGCCCACGAAACCAACCTCGACGATCGTTTCCATGAACACAGAATAGGCACTAAGGGCACTAAACTTGGGGCTAACTTGATAAATGGGGTAAATCTTCTTGAACACGCGATCGCCTGGGCCGTAGCCTAATATTGGACGATTTTGAATCATTTTCTGTACTGCTGTCCACACATTAATGCGAAAGTTATTACTACTATCACCACGGGCGACAAAAATACTACTGAATCGATCGCGTAAACTAGGCACGAGTAAAACGCTTAATCCCATGATGGCGATAATACCACCCAAGCCGATCGGCAATGCCCACGATCGCCAAAATTTTGGTAAATATGGATGCACCCAATAATAAATCAACACAAAAGTGACTAGCACCATCACCACCCAAGCAATCCAAGCACCCCGACTGTAAGTAACTAGCAGGCAATAGCTATTCACCACCACCATCACTAATGCCAAGCTTTTTTTCGCCCAGCCGCGCCAAATCCAGATCGCCGCTACACTAAAGGCGATCGCAGGTAATAAGTAACCCGCCAGTAGATTAGGATTATTTAGATAACTATACGCCCTAGTGGTCTTGGCGAGGGGAGAATCTGGATCCACCCAAGTTGCCAAAGCTTTGGCACCATATATCGACTGATGCACCCCAAAGACGCTGACAAATAAAGCAACATGGAGATAAATCCCAATCAGCAAACTCCGAATTTGGGGCGATCGACACAACCGTGCCAACATCAGAAATAAACTCAGATATAAGCTAAATTTACTCAATCCACCGATCGCTTCACCCCTGACAGGCGATAATCCTGCCGACACCGCCGAAATGCCCCAAAATACCAACAACGAGATATGAATCGGCGTAACACCACCCCGCTTGTCATCAGCCAGAGTGAGTAATACCCAAAAAGCCGCGACTGCACATAATAATAAACCGATCGTCTCAGTAGACAACCCTGGAATCGACGGTGTGAAAGGCGACACAACAAACACCAGCGCAGTCAAAATCGCACCGATTTCATCACCCCACCGAATTAGCCAGCTTTGCTGTCGCCAAGCCTGTAGAGATCCCACCCAACGGTGGAGATAACTAGCATCAATCCATCTATTGGGGGATAGATTTGAGAGGGTTATGTGTTGCCAGAGGGAGTGCATGGGGTGGTAGGGTGGTAGGGTGGTAGGGTGGTAGGGTGGTAGGGTGGTAGGGTGGTAGGGTGGTAGGGTGGTAGGGTGGTAGGGTGGTAGGGTGTAGCAGCGCAAAAGTTTATTACCTCCTACACTCCTCACTCCTCACTCTCACCCTCCTACCCTCCTACCCTCCTACCCCCGACCCCTCTTATAAAAGGGTTTCTTAACGACTGTTGCCGAATGCAATTTACCACGAATTTCTACTTCGATGATTTGTCCTGGTTTGGCAAATGCTGTAGGTACATAGGCGAGGGCGATCGCTTGACCGAGTGTTGGGGACATGGTACCACTAGTTACGATGCCCGATCGTTTGCCGTTGATAAATACGGGATAATCATGACGAGCGATGAAGCGTCCATCCATATGTAGCCCAACTAACTTGCGATCGAGTCCTTCAGCTTTTTGACGAACTAAGACATCTCGCCCAATAAAATCACCCTTGGTATCCAAATGGACTACCCAGCCTAACCCCGCTTCGAGGGGCGTGGTACTGTCACTAATGTCTTGACCATACAAACACATCGCCGCTTCCAATCGGAGGGTATCACGGGCACCCAAGCCGCAAGGGAGGACACCAGCATCTATGAGTGCATCCCATAGTTTAACGGCTGTTGCCGGATCGACCATGATTTCAAATCCATCCTCGCCAGTGTAGCCAGTGCGGGCGATGAAAGCGGGGTTTTTAAAAATAACAGCTCTAGAATGACCAAAACTCGTCAATCGATCGAGTTCAATATCGACAAATGGTTGGAGATGACGGACTGTATCTTTTCCCTGGATGGCGATGAGAGCTTGGGTAGCGGATAAGTCTTCAAATGCTACTCGATCGAGATCCAGATGCGCCAATAACCACTTTTTGTCTTTATCCTTGGTGCCAGCATTGACAATCAGCACCACATTTCCATCGCCTTCTTGGTAGACGATGATGTCGTCGATAATTCCCGCTTGGGGATTTAGTAATACCGTATACTGTGCTTGACCTGGTTGGAGCCGACTGAGATCCGAGGGGACTAATCCTTGGAGTTGCTCAATGGCTGATTCACCTCGTAGTGTGAATTTACCCATGTGGGAAATATCAAACATCCCTGCACTTTGACGAATTGCCTCATGTTCGGGGGTAATCCCGCTAAACTGAACGGGCATTTCCCACCCAGAAAAAGCTGTCATTCTAGCATTGAGGGCGATCGCTCGATCGTACAAGGGGGTACGCAATGGTGGAGATGATTCTAGTGCAGCCACTGTTTTGATTTACCTCGAAGGAGTAAGAGCTACACACAAATATACCAGAAGAGGGCGGAAAGCAAAGGTCGGGTTTTTAGTGCTTAGTTTAAGTCGGTGCTTTTTGAAACACTGAGGTACTCAGAGGTTGCACGGAGGTTCACGGAGGGAGGTAAAATACAAGCTAATGATATTTCCCCCGATCCGATGAAAACAGCCACAATTAGAGTCAAAGATTTGTATAAAAAGATTGTCTCGTCTAAGTCTAGCGAGATAGTCACGGTGGAAGCTGAATCCGATCTGAGTGAGAGTCACAGGACTATTTCTGTGCTAGGTGGAATGTCTTCCCTGTTAGATTTGTTGAGTTCGCCATTGGCAGTATTGGTTAAGGATACAATTCCTTTGGCACCTGTGGCGACAGCTATTTTACAGCGGTTTAAGTACGAACTAACTCTAGAGGAATGCGTGGTATTTGTGGCTCAGGTGGCTTATTTGGAAAGCTGGGAAGAAGAAGTCCAAGAAAAGTTGGATTGGTGGCATAAAGTAATCTACGATCGACCCTCGCCAAAGTTCGAGCAAAAGTTGCTAGATTTGGGGGAGATGGAGATCGATCGATCGGCGGCGATGAGTATCTTGGATGAATTACCATCATCAGATTTGATGGCGAGATTTAATGATATCTTGAGTATTCGACTCCAGGAATTGGGATTAGATGAAGCGGATGCTCAGATTGTTGTCCTTCGAGTGGCTGTAAATACACCTCGATATTTCCATCGAATCCTTGCTGAAAATATTGATGAAGTTCAAGTTTTGGAAGAGTTTTACAAACCAGTGAGAATGGACGTAGATAAATATGACAATTCATATCTTCAACCTGAAATCAATTCATTCGGTAAATTTTTGGACAATGATTTTAGGGATAATTTATTTGTCGAACAACTGAAGGAAGCGATCGTTGATTGGTCGAGTTGGATCGGCACGAGAAGGGGAATAGAAGATCGGATCGAGCAAGAAAATCTAGAATGGCAGATATACGATTTACTCGGCGATGGGTGTTTGACAAGGGAAATTGTCGATTATCTATGGATGCTATTGATGAATGACGACGATTGGCATCCAGTGCGACTATTCGATCGGTTGAATGAGTTTTGGGAAAGTTGGTGTGATGGGGTCTTTATCGATCGAGAACCATCAGACAATTTACCCCAAAAGAAAATGCGACTATTGCGCGAACAACAGCCAGAATGCGGGCAAAGTTTAGGTATTCGTCAAGTAGACGTTTATACTGGATTGAATATACTGATACTTTTATTGAAGCTAAATTCCTTTGTAGGCACTGGATTGAAAGACGTTCTGAAATTTTATCCTAATGGTAAACCAGGAAATGAAGATAAAGATCGGCTGCGGAAAGCGATTTATTATGGAGAATCAATCGAATTAGGTGTATTTAAAAAGGTTGGATACTGTCTTGATGGTGCCAACCTCAGTGGGGGAAATATTGACGATTGCTTAAAGATTTACTTCTAGTCCACATATCACCCTGTTTCGATGCTTCCCCTCAACTCTCTCATCGGACAATCACAAGCTGTAGAACTCCTTACTCAGGCGGTATCTAGACAAAGACTGGCTCCAGCTTATCTATTTTGTGGTGCGGATGGAATTGGCAAAAGTTTGGCAGCGCGATGTTTTATCGAACTGTTATTATGCGATCGAGTTCCGTTATCGGAACATCCACTCATCGCCCAAAAACTCCGCCAAAGTAATCACCCCGATGTGTTGTGGGTAGCACCTACCTATCTGGATAAAGGGAAAATGCTCACCACCGCAGAAGCTACCGCCGCAGGGGTGAAAAAGAAGGCTCCACCCCAAATTCGGATCGAACAGATTCGCGAAATCGGTCAATTTTTATCTCGCCCGCCACTTTTGGGCGATCGATCGATCGTGGTTATCGAACATGCCGAGACGATGCCAGAAGGAGCCGCAAATGCCCTGTTAAAGACCCTAGAAGAGCCAGGGAAAGCAACTATTTTACTAATCGCCCCAACTGTCGAATCTCTGTTACCGACGATTGTATCCCGCTGTCAGCTCGTTGCTTTCCACCGACTCGATCGCATCTCGACGATCGATATTTTGACGAAATTGGGTAAAATGGATCTAGTCGATCGATCGGAATTAATCGGCTTGGCGGCTGGTAGCCCAGGTACAGCGATCGAGCTATGGGAGCAGTTACAAGCTCTGCCAGGGGATTTATTAGACAAGTTATTAGTACTGCCATTGAGTCGTCGTCAAGCTCTAGAATTGGCGGTGGAGATCGATCGAGAATTGGATTCTGCGGCTCAATTATGGTTGTTGGATTATCTCCAATATACTTATTGGCATAAGTACCATCAGTCAAAATTGGTGGAAGTATTGGAGCAAAGTCGATCGCATTTACTCGCCTATGTTCAACCGAGGTTGGTATGGGAATGTGCTTTATTGGGGCTACGATTTTAGGGTTTTGTTGGGGTGAGTTAATAGATTGGGGAAACTGGAATATGAGTTAATTTTATTAGATCGATCGATTTAGAGCTGACTTGCCCACCCTCCGCTATATCGTATATTGGCATTGCTGAATCGGGGTATGATGCGTAGATTTTGCCCTCACCCCCAACCCCTCTCCCAAGCTTGGGAGAGGGGAGCCAGAGCCGAAGGATGTGGCGGGGTGAGGGCAAATCATACCTTAAATCAGCAACGCCCGTATATTTAATTACTCGCTAGCGTAAGCCCACCATAGTTAATCGACTTCAATCCAAAATCCAAAATCCAAAATCCAAAATCCAAAATCCAAAATCCAAAATCCCAATGACACCCACTCTACCCCCCTGGATTCTACTCGATGCTCACCTGACTCAATGGCTCCAAGAAGACATCGGTAGGGGAGATCGGAGTACCCAAGGTTTACCGAATATCGATCGAGTCACTACCGCTGTCTGGATTGCCAAGGAACGAGGGATAATCGCCGCTCTACCCGTAGCAAAACGGGTATTTGAGCTATTGAATCCTGAAGCGAAATTCGAGCCGCTCATAGCTGAAGGTGGAGCATGTGAAGCAGGACAAAAGATCGCCGAAATTACTGCAAATCTTGGTACTCTTTTAATGGGCGAGCGTACCGCATTAAATCTGGTGATGAGTCTGAGTGGGATTGTGACAGCTACCCGCAAATATGTAGACTCGATCGCAGATCTCCCCACTCAATTAGTCGATACTCGTAAAACTATCCCTGGAATGCGCCTGCTCCAAAAATATGCTACTACCGTCGGTGGTGGGATAAATCATCGGATTGGTTTGGATGATGCCGTGATGATCAAGGACAATCATATTGCAGCAGCAGGGGGAATTACCACTGCGATCGAGAGTATCCGATCGAGCATACCCTATCCACTGACGATCGAAGTCGAAACCGAATCTCTAGAGCAAGTTCGAGAAGCGATCGCCTGTGATGCAGATATAATTATGCTCGATAATATGTCGCCAGATCTGATGCGTCAAGCTGTGACCATAATTCGATCGACAAACAGTCGGATTAAAATCGAAGCATCGGGAAATATTACCCTCACGACTATTCGCGCCGTCGCCGAAACTGGCGTAGACTATATCTCGACTAGCGCACCGATTACTCGATCGCACTGGCTAGATTTGAGTATGCGGATTTCTCCATAGTTATTCGGTTGGCACCACTGACATCAATCGACCGATAACAGTTAAACTACGAGTAGCCGCCTAGTGATAATGGAACACTTTCTGTGCTTTCTAACCTAATTGCCGACTTCCGTATTATCTTCGATCGCGATCCTGCTGCACGTAACTGGGTGGAAGTTCTCTTCTTTTATCCTGGGTTGCAAGCCTTATCGCTACACCGTTTCGCCCATTGGCTATACTCGATCGGTATTCCATTTTTACCGCGCTTTATTTCCCACCTAAGTAGATTTTTCACAGGGATTGAAATTCACCCTGGTGCAACCATTGGTAAAGGAGTCTTTATCGATCATGGTATGGGCGTAGTCATCGGTGAAACTGCAATTATTGGTGACTACGCACTGATTTATCAAGGTGTCACTCTCGGCGGTACGGGCAAAGAAACTGGCAAACGTCACCCCACCCTTGGCGAAAACGTCGTAGTCGGCGCGGGTGCTAAAGTACTAGGCAATCTTCAAATCGGCAGCAACGTTCGCATCGGTGCGGGTTCTGTCGTATTGCGCGATGTCCCCTCAGACTGTACCGTAGTCGGAATTCCAGGGCGAATTTTGTATCGAGCAGGCGAACGAGTCGGCCCATTAGAACATGGTAGCTTACCCGACTCTGAAGCGGAAGTAATTCGGGCATTGGTCGATCGAATTGAAAGTCTAGAGCAACAAGTCCAAAAAATGCAAACCGAGCAGACTTGCAATGCCATCATCCAAGGTGCAGTGGTACCTTCAGCGGTAGGCGTAGAAATCGCACCAAGTTGTAACTTGGATGATAAAGTGATTCGTCAATTTCTAGATGGCGCGGGCATTTAAACCCATGAAACCCACTCCCGCAGAAGCCGCCGAAATTATGCGCTGGGGGCATCAACATCGCCGCCTACTCAGAGCCAAATATCGTCGTCAATTCGTGGCTTATAGTGCGACTAGGCTACTTGCAGCCGATCGGGATTGGGATTTGGTCGAATCTCTCGCCGATGCAGCCGGAGAGCCATATTTGGTCAAGTGGATTCCCGCCCAAACATCAGAATTCCAATTTTTTTGGTTTCGATTTTATGGGATCGCCAGACATGAATGGGAGCCGGAATATCCAGTCACTTTGAGCAATGGTTCGGCGATTCATGATGGCTTGATGTTGGTTGATTCTGGTGCAGAGTTGAGTCTAATTAGTTGGGAAATTGGCAACCTGTTGGGCTTCCAAGTAGCCCAGCGAGAGATTTTATCGAATGGTACGGGTGTCGGTGGTGAGATCGAATATGTCACCCGCGAAGTCGATATGTCGATCGATGGACACAGTTTCAAGGCTCCTGTCGCTTGGCTTCAAACCAAAATTACCGATGCGCCTTTGTTATTGGGTAGGGAAGTAGTATTCGATTTATTCAATATCGAGTTTATTCAAGCCGAGGAACGGATTGTATTCAAGTGGCGTGGCGATTCATAATTGCGCTACTTCAAGGTTGAGGATGAACCGATCGGGTACACTCGATCGTACTGTAAATGTTCGGATATTTCACCCATCAGCCAATGTTGCTCGGCAGGATCTAAATACTTGCCGAAAATATAAAGAGGATCTCTAGTATTATTTAGATTTTGATAATTCTCAAACCGAATCCCACCTTTCACATTTAATACACCTACTTGTCGGCAATTTATATTCTTGATATTTTCAACTGCTACTGTCCTCGGAAAGATCGACATACTTGCTATTTTAGTCGTACAAATTACCTCTCGGCGAGGAAGCTTAGGCTTAGATCCGCTGCCCTCCGAGATTTCCACCGCCGAAAAATCTATGATTTCTATTTCCCGTTGGCACATTATCACCGTGCAATAATGCCATAAGATACTAACCATTGGAATAGCAAATATTAGAGTAGGTATAAGAGATGTTTTTTGTGTTATCTCTGAAATTGAGTAACCAGCACCCCAGTGAAGATAAGTAGAAATTCCAAGCCATAATAGATAAGGTATCGTAACCATCAAGATTTGTTTAACGCTGCGAGTCGCTCCAGCGGTAAGTATTGCCATAACTAGAAAAAATATCCATAACCATGCTGGTACAACGGTTGCTAGCATCACCCAACAGCTAGAAATACCCAATAAGCTCAAGATTGCGATCGCTACAAAGCTTTGTTTGCTACTGCGAGTCGCAAACCAAATCGGCGGAATAACTATTTTCAGATTATTATCCTGCCGAGAAATATGTGCGATCGGATATTTGGGGCGAGGGCTTTTCGTAACTGCTTTACCATTTAGATAATCCAATGCTAAAGTAGCATTTTGATAACGATCTTCAGGGATCGGTTCTAGCAATCTATCTAGCCAATTGGCAAATTCATCAGAAACTGTGACTCGATCTCGAAAGTCTATTTTCATCTGTTTCACTGGCAAATCTGCCGGGTCTTGTCCAGATTTTAGATATAGTAATGTCGTTCCTAAGCCATATAGATCCGTCCCTAGGACAGCTTGCCCGCGAAATTGTTCGGTAGCCATATAACCATAGGTACCGACGATCATACTGCCTCCAGTAATCGTCAGATGATATGTATCGCGCACGGCTCCAAAGTCAACTAAGGCAATCATGCCTGATTCACTTCGCAGGATATTATTAGGATTGAGATCGCGATGAATAATTGGCGGCGTAAAAGTCTGAAGATAGATGAGAATTTCTAGGATCTGTGTGGCGATCTGTTTTAGTTCTAGTTCGCTAAAAGTATAACCATCTTCAACCCAAGCACTCAAAGATTTGCCAGGAGCGATCGCTTGCACTAGGCAAAAAGATTCCTCCTCAGCAACTATAGTCTGAAAATAATCTAAATAGCGAGGGATATTAGGATGTTCTAATTGGGCAAGAATTTTGGCTTCTCGCTCGAATAGTTCCACCGTCTTCCAATCACTCACTCCACGTAGACTCAAGACTTTAATCGCTACTTCAGTTTGAGTTATGTCGTCCAGAGCGCGATAGGTTTTACCGCTACCTCCCTCACCTAATAGATCTATAATTTGATAACGATCTGCTAATATTGAAATGTTTATTTCCATTACTTCCTTTGCTACTCATTAGATCGATCTAGGCATCTCGATGCTCTAGATTTTGCGGCGAAGATAGCATTCCGACCACTTTTGTCTGCTGGAATTCTTGCACATCCCGCCGTCTCCATCACCAGTAGCAATCGCGACCATTAGTGGTGTTAGACCATCTTTATTTCGCTCGTTAACTTTAGCACCTTTTGCTATTAATAGTTCAGCTAACCGGAAATCTTGTTCATTAATTGCAACAATAAATGGCGTTTGACCATATATACTTAGATCTAGCTCGTTAACTTCAGCACCTATTCGTATTTTTAACCGAGCTATTTCATTCTGTATTCGAGAATTTGGATGATATTTATTTAGATCTAGATCTAGATTGTTAACTTCAGCACCTTTTGCTATTAGTAGTTTTATCAGAACTTCATGATTCTGCGACCCTGACTTAATTGCAGCAATCAATGGTGTGTCACTATAGCTATCGATCGAGTCAAGACTAGCACCATTTTTTAGTAAATCTCTTACTATTCCCCCCTGTCGATGTAGGATCGCACAATGTAATAAAGAACCAGTATACTCATCTATTTCAACATTTGCATTGATGCTCACACCATGAGCGAGATACTCATGAAGAGATGTTAGATCTTTCCGCTTAATTACGTCGCAGAGATCGCGAGGGGGTAAACCCAGCGTAGTTAAAAACCCATAGCGATATTGATAAATTAGCGGTAGGAAAATCATCAAGATCGCAGCTACTGCTGCGGCACTTTTCCACGGGAAGCCGATTTTAATTCCCTGTTGCTTGCGGAATCGATAGTTTTTTTGCAACGCATTCAGCGCGATATCTGCTGAAGCAAATCGATCGACTGGTTCTGGCTCTAGGATCTTTTCTAACCAGTCGGCAAATCGATCGCTAATATTTACTCGATCGCGAAAAACTAACTTCAATCTTGCCTGGGGTAGATCCGCTGGCGATCGATGAGTCAATACATACAAAATAGTCGCACCCAAGCCATACAAATCGCTTGCAGGTACAGCAGCCCCGCGAAACTGTTCTGGAGCCATATAACCATATGTACCCGCCACAGTATTCCGGTGGAGCAGAGTATCATGATACACATTTTGCACCGCCCCAAAATCTACCAAAAATATTCGCCCATCCTCATCGCGAATGATATTATGCGGCTTGATATCTCGATGAATTAGCGGCGGTGATTGTTGGTGTAGATATTGCAAGATACTTAGCAACTGACTGGTAATATCCTTTACCTCGGCTTCCGTACCTCGCCAACCAGCATTTACCCATTCAGTTAAAGATTTACCAGGAGCGAGCTGCTGCACGATCCAAAATGTGCGATCGTCATCAGTATCGAGATGAAAGTACTCCAGATATTTGGGAATCTGGGGATGATTGAGTTGAGACAGTACTTTTGCTTCGCGCTCGAATAATTCTAGCTGTTTCCAGTCATTTAGATGCCGTAGAGAGAGAATTTTAATCGCTACATCAGATCGATCTTCAAGTCTAATGGCTCGATAGGTGATACCGCTACCCCCCGCGCCCAAAAGTTCGACGAGCTGATATCGATCGTCAATAATTTTACCAATCTCTAATTCATTCGCTGTCATAACTTGCAATTACCTACTTTGAGCTGGGCTAACGACAACGATCTAGTGAAAAGCTTACTTATAGTGTAGTCTCAAAATTCAGCTTGGACATCGTTGGGCATTAGCCCAGCTCGAAGGTAATCATCAACTTCGATCCACGCAAAACTTTCAAATGACTGGGGAAAAGCTGTGCTTGACTTTTGGCATTAGGGTTTCCACGGGTAGGGGCAATTCATGAATTGCCCCTACCCGTGGAAACTCTAATCCACATAGCATGTAAAATCTGTGGGTAAGGCAATGTTGGGTTGAAGAATGAAACCCAACCTACCCAAAAAAATTTTCCGTCAATCAGCTTTGACCCCGATCCCCCATCCCAAAGATGCTGTCCCAAGCAGTGCGAAAAATGCCATAATGTCAGATAGTCTAAGATTTTACATAACCCTGGACGCTATGATTGCGTAACGACTGGAGATTTCCCAAAGGGAAGGCTCGCCAGTTGTTCGACTCAGATATTAATAAATAAAAATTCACCCATTTAGTTATATGGCTCAAGCTGCAAATCCATCTGACGTACCAGATCTCGGTCGTCGCCAATTTATGAACCTGCTCACCTTCGGTACAATTACCGGAATGGTACTGGGTGCGGCTTATCCCTTCGTTGCTTATTTCGTGCCTCCTGCTAGCGGTGCTGCTGGTGGTGGAGCTACAGCCAAAGATGCTCAAGGAAATACCGTCAAAGTCAGCGAATTTATCGCTGGTAAAGCTAAAGGCGATCGCGCATTAGCTCAAGGATTGAAAGGGGATCCTACCTATATCGTAGTCGCTGATGGCACGATCGTCGATTACGGCATCAACGCCATCTGTACCCACCTCGGTTGCGTTGTTCCCTGGAATACTGCCGAAAACAAATTCATGTGCCCTTGCCACGGTTCTCAGTACGACGAAACAGGTAAAATGGTTCGCGGCCCAGCTCCAAAATCCCTCGCTCTCGCTCATGCTGTCGTAGTAGACGACACAGTTTCCCTCACACCTTGGACAGAAACCGACTTCCGCACCAACGAACCTGCTTGGTGGGCATAAATTTCGCCATCTGTATATTATTAAATTTCACCGACTGCCATCCTTAACCAATGAAATTAACTCTATCCTTACTGTGGCAACGTAGCCAGCAGTTGTTCGCCAAAAGCCTAGTCGTCTTGCTCGCCAGTGCGGGAATCATTCTGACTAGCGATATCGCCGCGCCTCAATCCGCCGCCGCTTACCCATTTTGGGCACAACAAACTTACCCAGTCACTCCTCGCGAAGCCACAGGTAGAATCGTCTGCGCCAACTGTCACCTCGCCGCCAAACCTACCGAAGTAGAAGTACCCCAATCGGTAGAACCAAATACCGTATTTGAAGCTGTCGTCAAAATTCCTTACGACACCAGCATCCAACAAGTCACCGCAGATGGCAGCAAAGGCCCTCTCCAAGTCGGTGCTGTATTAATGCTCCCAGATGGCTTTAAAATCGCCCCTGAAGATAGACTATCTCCCGAAATGAAGGAGAAGACCCAAGGGATGTATTTCCAAGCCTATGGCGAAGGAAAAGAAAACATCGTCATCATTGGACCATTACCTGGCGACAAGTACCAAGAAATCGTTTTCCCAGTACTATCTCCCAACCCCAAAACCGAGAAAGGCATCTACTTTGGTAAATACCAAATCCACGCTGGCGGTAATCGCGGACGCGGACAAGTATATCCTACTGGTGAGAAGAGCAACAACACTGTAGCGAACGCAGCTATTGCTGGTACCATCAGCAAGATTACCAAACTAGAAGATAATAGTAGTGAAATCACGATCCAACCTGCTACTGGCGAAGCTGTAGTTAGTAAAGTACCTGCTGGCCCCGAACTAATCGTAGCTGAAGGCGCGACAGTTACTGCCGGACAAGCAATCACCAACAATCCTAACGTCGGTGGTTTCGGTCAAAAAGATATCGAAATCGTATTACAAAATCCCGATCGCATTCTCGGATTGATGGCATTTGTCTTCATGATTATGCTCTCCCAAATCCTGCTCGTACTCAAGAAAAAACAAGTCGAGCGCGTTCAAGCTGCTGAAATGGAATTCTAATTTCACCGCTATATTAACTCGGTGATAGATGTATTAATAGTTTTGCTATTAGTGCATCTTTTTTTAGAAGTGAATAGTGGTGAGTGAATGGCGATCTGTTTAGTAGCTGATTGTCAGGTGCAAAACTCCTGAAATGACCAAAATCTCTAGATTGGGTTTCACTATCGTTCTACCCAACCTACCACTAACTATTGACTACTCTCCACTAACCACTAACCACTAACCCCTTGATTGCAATCTACCCAGGCAGTTTCGATCCAATTACCAACGGTCATTTAGATATCATCGAACGCAGCAGTAAACTGTACGATCGAGTAGTAGTAGCAGTATTACGCAATCCGAGTAAAACACCACTATTTACCGTCGAACAACGGCTAAAACAGATTCGTACAGCGACAAAGCATTTACCCCAAGTGGAAGTAGATAGCTTTGATGGCTTGACAGTTACTTACGCGCATCTCATCGGTGCTGGCGTGTTATTGCGGGGACTCAGAGTATTATCTGACTTTGAGAAAGAACTGCAAATGGCGCATACTAATAAAACCCTATCTACTGAAATTGAGACGGTATTTTTGGCAACTTCGACAAAATATGGTTTCCTGAGTAGTAGTATCGTCAAAGAAATCGCTAGATTTAACGGCTCGATCGATCGCCTCGTTCCACCCCACGTTGCTTTGGAGCTATATCAATGTTACAACCCCCCCTCTACTCAGACTCACCCGATAATGATTTCCCCACTACCACAGATCGTAGACAATTGAACGAAGCACCAGAGCCGAATATGGAAATAGATTCGAGCCATATCGAAGCTGCACTCGATCGGCTGGAAGAGACGATCCTCAATAATCCTCGCGTACCTTTGACGGGGAAGACAATGGTAAATGAGGAACAATTATTGGAGCAAATCGATCTAATTAGGTTGAGTATCCCGCCAGCAATCAAAACCGCTCAAGAAATTCTCCAATACAAAAATCAAATCATCCAAGAAACTCAACAACAAGCGCAACAAATGTTAGCAGAAGCAAATCAACGTGCTTATCATATCGCGAATGAATTGGGAATTATCGAGCGTGCAGAACAAGAAGCCAGCGAGATACATCAAATAGCCATCTCTCAATGCGAGCAGATGCGCCAACAAACTATTCTGGAAGTCGAACGAATCAGGGATCTCAATATCCACGAAATCGAGCGGATCCGCCAAGAAACGATCGCCGAATGTCAATCGATCCAATCTGGTGCTGATGAATATGCCGATGGCGTTCTAGCTCAAATGGAGGAGCGACTTAGTGAGGCGATTAAATCGATTCAACTAGGAAGACAAAGATTGAATCCTTCATAGATCGATCGATCTTCATCGGAAGAATAGATATTTGGATCGGATATTTTGGGTTAATTACCCTCCTCTTTTCCGATCGGCTAATTGGACGAGAATTTGTTGGTGCATTTCTCGTGTAATCGGGTACAAATAAGCGAGGAATAAACCGCCAATGAGTGAGATCGTCGGAATTGGGCCGATCGCGAGTCGAATCGCCAGTAATGCCTCTGGAGGTTGAATTGGTGCAGCAATAGCTGTAGTTGGCGGGATATATCCAGTCCATTCCAAACTCTGTAAAATTAATGCCAGGGCGACACCTAGACAGATTTTTTGCAGAAATACCATAAAGCTATAAAATAGCCCCTCGCGGCGTTGTCCAGTTTGCAATTCGTCCAAATCGATGACATCTGGCAACATCGACCAAGGTATCAAATACGCCGTAGACACCCCCAAACCTGCCATCATCGCCAGAAGATACAAAGCAGCAGTTTGACCTGGCTGGAGTAGGAATAGCCCCCCCTGAGAGATGATCCAGAACCCTGTGCCCATGAAGTAAACTGCTTTTTTGCCCACCTTTTGACTGATGTGGCTCCACATAGATAACGTCACCAGTGCTGTACCCTGCACTGCGAGGATAATTAGGGGCGAATCAGCTTGTTTCAAGCCCATCCAACTGACAGCAAAATAGGGGATGATGGCGGCTGTCAATTGGAGACTAAACCAAGAGCAAAGATAAATACCGATGACGTAGAGGAAGGGGCGATTGGCAAATGCCGATCGCAATTGGGCAAAAAATGGCATCTGTGGAGCATCCTCATCAATCTGCACATTTTGCAGTTTGAGCATCAGTTTCGCCCGCTTTTCTGTCCCCCACACACAGTAAAAAATCGGGATGACAGAGATAATCCCACAGATAGTCCCGATCGTCAAATACTGCTGGGCGGGATCTTCAATAATTTGAAACACCGTGCGGGCGATTAATAGAGCGACAATACTCGCACCCAAAGAAAAAGAAAATCGATAACTACTCAGACTCGTACGTTCGTGATAATCTTGAGTTAGTTCTGCTGTCAGCGCGGTATAGGGGAGACTATACATCGTATAAAATGTCCCCAGAAACAGCGCAATAATCGTGTAGAACCAAAACAATCCCCATTGATTGCTTTCGGGAAAAGGAATCCACCACTGGAGCACAAAAAATAATCCCATCGGGATCGCCGAGATGAGCATCCAGGGATAACGTCGCCCCCACCTAGCTTTAATTTTGGCCCCAAAGAGGTTCCCTCGATCGCTACTCATGCCAACTAATGGATCGTTGACAGCATCCCAGATCTTTACCACCAACTGAGTAGCCCCCGCTAAACCGGGCGATAAGTGAGCTACATCGGTAAAAAATGGTGAGAGATAGGATAATGATAAAATCCCAATTATCGATCCGCCGATGTCTCCTGCACCATAGGCAATTTTTGTCCCAAAGGTCATTTTTTCAACGATGGGAACGCTGTTTTGGGTTGAATCAGAATCGAGATTATTCATAGTGGGGGCGATTTTATTCCTCGAATTGAATGGTATGTAGGATCTACCTCAATGGTGTCAATTTACCATCGTTTGTGTCTCATTGGCAAAGCTGGTATTTACAGATTTTCCAGCAATAAGAGATTGTAATATTTGGCGATAATTAGCATTTGCTTATCTACAATCAGAATATGGGGATTCCGCAACTCTTTTGCAGCTATCCCAAACATAATTGCAGATTCACGAGGCTAGGGTAATTTATGTCACAAACTGTTGCCGATATGATGACTCGCGATGTGCTGACTGTCAAGCCGACAACGCCACTATCTACTGCGATTAAGCTTTTTGTCGATCGACATATTAGCGGTTTACCCGTAGTAGATGATGAGGGTAAATTAGTCGGGGTGATTTCCGAATCAGATCTGATGTGGCGTGAAAAAGGTCTCGATTTACCACCACATATTATCTTTTTGGATAGTGTGATTTATCTGGAAAATCCGCTCCAACACGATCGCGAGCTGCACAAAGTCTTAGGTCAAACTGTAGGGGAAGTAATGACCGATCGACCGATCTCGATTAGGATCGATACTACCCTACCAATGGCAGCGAGAATCATGCACGATAAAAAAATTCACCGTCTACCTGTCGTCGATGCAGAAGATCGACCGATCGGCATTCTAACTCAAAGTGATATCGTCAGAGCGATCGCCGCAGAGGAATGATCTTGATTTTGGATTTTGGATTGTAAAGTCACCAGACACGAGTTCAATGGGCTAATCTAAAATTAAACTGGGTTAATCCAAAATCCAAAATCCAAAATCCAAAATCGAAATGTCTGAAGCAATCACCACATTAGTCAACTCACCCGATAAAAGCGATCGAATCAAAGTCTTAAATCTTATCAGAGAGCTAGATCCAGCCGTTGGATTTGAATATATCAAGCAGCTATCCGCCGATCCTAATGCCAGAGTACGCTATGGAGCCGTGAGTCAGATGGCGACTCTAGGTAAACAAGATCTGGAGACAAGTCTAACTATCTTACGCGATCGACTCATCAACGATCCAGAGCCAGATGTCCAAGCCGCAGCCGCCGACACAATTGGCGCGCTAAAACTCACCGCCGCTTTTGAAGATCTCGAAGATCTCTATCACACCACCCCCGAATGGTTGGTGCAATTTAGTATCGTCGCCGCATTGGGCGAATTGGGCGAACCTCGTGGATTGGAATTGCTACAAACTGCTCTCACTTCTGACACGACACTAATCCAAACTGCGGCAATTGGGGCAATCGGCGAACTCGGCAATCCGGCTGCTGTTGAGAGTCTCATCCCCTTTGTCACACATGACGACTGGCAAGTTCGTTACCAAACCGCTCGCGCTCTCCGCAATCTAGGTGGAGAGACAGCTCAAGCACATTTAGCCATCTTGTCTCGAGACGACATTGCCCAAGTCGCTCAAGAAGCAAGAGGAGAATAACAGCTAGAGTTGGGAGTTGGGAGTTGGGAGTTGGGAGTTGGGAGAATGGCTTGTTGCAAAACAATGAGCCATTAGAGTTAGGAGTTGGAGACGAAATCGCGCATAGACATAGAACACGTGTTTCTAGAATCGAGATCGACTTCAATCCAAAATCCAAAATCCAAAATCCAAAATCCAAAATCCAAAATTCCCTAACTAGGAAATTGCCACACCCTCACCCTCTTTATCATCCGCCTGAATTTCCGCGAGCAAAGCACTAGCTTCCTCATCATCGATATCCATCACAGCTTGCAACTCCGTCAAGAAAACTTGCTTCTCGACAGGAATTTCCCCCGTAGTAGGATCCGTCATGGCGAGTACCGCTGCAAGATAAGCATCAGGTACCAACTCATCCGAAATCACCTCATCAGCAGCATTAAATAATGCCCCAATGCCCACATCAGAGACGATCGCCGTCAATCGATCGATCAGTGCTAACATATCCTCATCTGAGTATGTCGCATACAAGTCAAAATCCGCGAGAATATCCAAAAATAGATCTGGTGCAACCAACTCTTTAGGATCGTCTGCTAGCACCGCGATCACAACCATCGCCGCCAAGCCTTCTGCTTCAGTCAACTCTAGTTCTTCTGCGAATTCCTCGGAATTGAAGATTTTATCGTACTTGGCCATGTTAATACTTCTCGATCGACTATCCAACCGCTATTGATACCAGATCCCACCGACAAAGGGAAGCGATAGTGACGTTATTTAACAAAAAAGCGATAATATGCGGTAGCGATCGAACTCTCAAATAGCGATACTGATAGATAAATCCAAATAAAATCGCTATGACGCTCGATCGCAGTAAATCAGACTGGCAACAGATATTCGCCATTGCTCTAGTAGGTATTTTGGCAGTTATTGGTTTCAATTCCTTCGTCGTCGTCAATCCTGGCGAAGCGGGAGTGGTAAGTATATTAGGCAAAGCTGCTGATGGTGTGCTCCTTGAAGGGATTCATTTCAAACCACCCTTAGCAGGAAAAGTAGATATCTACGATCTCACCGTGCAGAAATTTGAAGTTCCCGCTCAGAGTTCTACCAAAGATTTGCAAGATCTCACCGCTAGTTTCGCAATCAATTTCCGGCTAGATCCGCTTCAGGTAGTTAATATCCGCCGTACCCAAGGGACACTCCAAAACATCGTCTCGAAAATCATCGCCCCCCAAACCCAAGAATCTTTCAAAATCGCCGCCGCACGTCGCACCGTAGAAGAATCAATTACCAAACGCGACGAACTCAAACAAGACTTCGACCTCGCTCTGAGCAATCGATTGGAGAAATACGGTATCATTATCCTCGATACCAGCGTTGTAGACTTGGACTTCTCCCCAGAATTCTCCAAAGCAGTAGAAGAAAAACAAATCGCCGAGCAACGCGCCCAAAGAGCCGTCTACGTTGCCCAGGAAGCCCAGCAAGAGGCAGAAGCCACTATCAACAGGGCAAAGGGTCAAGCAGAGGCTCAACGGCTGCTACGGGAGACTCTGACATCAGAATTATTGCAGAAACAAGCGATCGATAAATGGGATGGCAAATTTCCCCAAGTCATGGGTGGGAATGGCGCACTCCCATTCATCAATATCGATACCAATAAAGCAGTAGGAAAAGGTTAAGGATACACCATCGATCTGTAGGGGTACCTCTCGTGGGTACCCCCAACTGTCGCAGTAATTCTATTCGATCGTCTTGCCATACTAGTATTTTGTAGTGTCTAGCCACTACGGGCTATTAATAATTCACTTATTCCAATTTGCCAATTCCGCAGTTCTAGCCTTAGTCATCCGCTCCAGACAATTACTTAGGAATCCGCCATACCCTGTACCGCCTCGGTTTTGATAAACCTCAAAATCACAATTAGCATCTCGAAATTTAATCCAGCTCGATTGAGCTTCCACTAATCTTTGCTTTTCGGTTCCTTTGAGCTTGGTAAAGATTGGTTGATAAACTCGATTGAGCTGCTTGTCACTTGCTTGATATGCCCGATAAGCACATTCTTTATACTCAACATTGGAACCTGGATTTGCACAATTTATTTTGGGCTGACTGCTAGCTGGAGCACCAAAAGACAATGCCACAAGCGACGAAATAGAAACTAACAAAAGCTTGAACTTTTTAGGATGCAGCATTTTTTGGTGGGGACAGGTTAAGACTTTGTTTCAGATGGACTGCAAATGTCCATCCTAATATACTATACAAGAGGCTTAATTGGAAGAGAATTGTCGATCGCCGCTTCACCCCCAGTAATCTTACCAATAAAATCTCGGTATTCTCCCTTCATCGGCAATTCTCGATCGATCTTAATCCGCCTTCTAGTTGTGATAACTTCTTTTTGTTCGATCGGATTGTAACCAACTTTCTCATAGTTCTCCCAATACAAACCCGAACCTCGTCGTTGCCACGTAGGAAGTTCGTTAAAGTTTATCCCATGTTGAAAGAGCAATTCATTCTTAAAATCGACACCCTGACGATCTAACATTGATGTTGCTTTTCTCGCGCTGAGTCCAGATTTGCGTAAAGTCCAATAACACCACCCATTCAGAGCACAGCGAGTCGCATCAGCTTGTCGCCAACTAAAATAATCACTAACGATATTTTCATTTATGCCTAACCAGATGCGACTATCAAACACCACAGGCTCGCCAATGGCACAGCTAAATTGACTGCTAGCAATACTAGCAGAAATAGACACCGCTTTCTCAACAGATCTGTCGAACAAATTCCAGTCTGGGGGCAATAATACTGATATCTCATCACTTTCAGTAAAAGCATATACCCCTTGCAAATCATCCAATAGAGCTTGGGTAGTTGTCACCATCAGCTCGTGAAACTTGATGTCAAATGGCTTCTCAAATCTAGCTTCCGTCAGCCGCGAAAAACCTTTGCCATCTACCCGAATCACAATCCAAGCTTCAGGCAAGATTCGCAACGAGTGAAAGTATTCCAACTCCCGCATCTTACTGTCAAAACTTTTAGGTTCCATCTGTCGATTCCTCCCTCCAAGGAGTAATTATAAATTTGTCTTCTGCACCAATCTGCACATAAAATAGTTCGTCAAACCCTTCTGTATATTCAGGCTGTACTAATAATTTAGCCGTCGCAAAAATGCCCACATTGGGAACTAATGCCTTTCCCGTGCGGGTGCTATTACGTTCGAGGGATTCGCTGACTTTGGATGCAAAGTAGTAACCAATAATTTTAACCTGGTATTTTCGAGATTGGTTGATAATATTTGTGCGATCGATCTCCCGTGGGTTAGTATTATCAATGACGATCGATCTTCCAGCTTCTAGTGCAGTCTCGATAGCTTGAGCTTGACGACTTTCTTTCCCACTCCGCTTTGACATTAGATCTTTACTAATTAGTTCGTGCGTGGTGGCAAAGTTTTGGCGATAAAAAGTACTTTTGCCAGTAGCCTGCAAACCGATAAATATAATTACTTCCATACCTGCTAAACTAAGTTATCCAAATCGTAGAATAGTAGCGCACGCCACTAGTACTAGACGGCGGAAATTAGGCTACCATTTTTTCTGCCCGTCTCCCGCTAATCTAGTCGGGGCAATTCATGAATTGCCCCTACTAGATTCGCGGGAGACTACTAAGAACCTGCGTAGGCAGGTTTTGTTTATATAGGCGCGGTTATAACCGCCAGCCAAGAATAATGACAGAAGAACTAGTCTCTCCCAATATGTGGCAATCTAAACCCTGGTGGTGTCAACCTTGGACTATTATTCTTACTGGGGCAATTATAATTACTAGTAGTTGGCTGATTTTTCATACACTCTGGCTCACTGTGCCTGTAGCTGCTCTAATTGTCCTCTGGTGGACTTATTTCCTAATTATAGTGCCGCGCCTGTTGATGGAGATGAGAGCCACCGCTCAGAGCGATATGTCTAAACGCTAAATAATCTTTTGACATCCACCTCAATGTCTGGGAAAGATAATGGTGCAATAGTTCCACTAGTCAATCTAGTGTCTGTCGCATAACCATTATTCCCAATCCCTCTAAATACGATTAATTCCGAGGCTGATAAATTGACTATCCAATACTCCAAAACCCCCGCCTCTGCATAGATGCGTTGTTTGATCTTCAAATCTTTGGCGAGGGTACTATCCGCGTATTCAATCAGCCAAAATATATCTTCTGGATAGGGATGATGAGTGAGATACTGGGTATCTGGCGCGCGAACTATTGCTACATCTGGCTCTGGCTCAGAATCATTCGGTAAAGTAATCGGATGAGCTTCTCTCACTGTAGCTCGATCTTTGAGTAATGCTCTCAAGTATTCGACCGTTCTCCCACAGTATACTGCGTGAGGCATTCCTTCTGGCGGCATTTCGACGATATCTCCTCGTAATAATTCTACAGATCGATCGTCCAAAATACCTGTAGCAATTAGTTCATGGTACTGGTCGATCGTCCACTTGGCAATAGTTATACTCATCAGATTTTTTCCTTGAGATTTAATATTTTCGATCTTATAGCTTGGAATCGAATTCGTCTAACATTTCTCTTTTTTGCTCTCTCATTTCTCTATTTTGGACTGTTTGAAGTTCGGCTTTCAAACTCTTGAAACGCCAATGGTCATGTTCGTCTGAATCAAAGCTGATATTTCCTTCTGACAGCCGAGAACCTTGATGAATCATGATGCCATTATAAGGACAATCTTCATATCGACAATCATGTTTTGAATAAATTCCAAAGTTACGATGTTTGATTCTTTTATCTTTGAGTATTTTTTGCTGCTGAATCTTGACCTTTTCCCACAGTTGCCGTTCATCGACTCTCGTTAGGGTTTTACCTAATGCAGACACTTGAATATATGTATGCGGATCTTTGAGTTGCAAGAATTCAAAGGTTTTTAGAAACTTCTGATGGGCTAATTCTCTGACGGCTATTTTCTGTTCTAAGTCTAGCTTGTCATTTTCCAGGATCGAGCGATATAATCCGAGGGTATTAAAATCTGTGTACTTCTGGTAGCGATCGAGGACACTGATATATTCAGAGTACGTTAGTTGATTGAGTTTGACACCAATTTTCATCACAGTAGCCCTACGGCGATCGATCTATGTCTTTAATTATAGCATCTACACAAATCCCCGACTTCTCCAAGAAGTCGGGGATTTGAAACAATAAGCTACACAGCTAATTGACTCAGGAATTGAAGGGATTTGGCAATATAATTTGCACAGATGTGAGGTGAACTTTCGTAGAAAGAATCCCATGCGTGAGATTTATATCGATCGTAATTGGCTGGCTCAAAAGCTGTAAAATCTAGTTGAGTAGCTTTTGGTGACTCACCATCGAGCCAAGCTAGTCGAACTGCATGACCGATTAGTACATCTAAAACGATATATTCTTCGATGTTTAGACTAGGGTTTAACTCAGATAGAGCTGCTAAGGCAATCAGAGCTTCTATATTCAATTGACGATATTCTGGCGCAGGAATTTTGTTGAGTAGGTGTTCGATGCGAAGGGCGAAATTTTTCTCACCTGGAGTCATTTCTGATAGGATGATAATACTATCTAAGCGATTGCGCTTTTCTAGTTTGTCGCCGACTGTCAATCCTTTACAATGTTCGAGCAATCGCCAAATGCTGGGATAAAAATCGCGATTGACTCGATTGATTGCACCTGCTTTTTGACGTTGATATCGCCAATCAATTGGTTCAGTTTTTACTTCATCTTTGGTGGGATTTACTACCCATTCAATTCGATCGACAGATTGATTTAGGTGCAATGATTCTTGTTGAAATACAGTTGTGCCCAAATCTTGATAATCTGTCAATACTCGATCGAGTCTAGTTTGAATCTCAAATGGACTGAGTTCCATTAGTTTCTCATAAGCTTCATCTTGAGGAACCCCTAATTCCATCGCTAATTCACTGGTGAGTAATAAAATTAGATATCCAACTTTCAGTGTCAGCAATCCTTTGACTGCTTTTGGACGAGATTTAATTAGTAATCCTAAATAGATAATAATCTCTTGTGTCAATACTCGATCGCGAATATCTTCACGGCAGAATTTGTCGATCTTTTCTGCAAGTTCTGGATTGGACATTGGTCGATCGATCGAAGCAGCTTCTGTATAAGCCATACCGACAGTAATCTGTTTACCACTAATCAGAATATCTGTAACTGCATCAGACAAACTAATATCGATTTTATTTAATAACCCTGCTGCATACCGAACGATCGACCAATAAGGACGATTGCTAAAGTTACCTGCTTTAAAGTATACCTCATTCAGTAAATTAGCCACAGTAACTCGAACGCCGACACCACCAAGCCCAGTATTAAAATCCAATCCCTTTAATTTAATTAATGTATGCAGCAATTCTATTTGCTGATAGAGATTATCCGAACCGCGCAATTGTTGGAGTAAAAGAATAATACTAGTTTCAGCTTCTAGTAAAAACTCTTGAGTATTACTGAGAGGTTGATTGCGATCGGCATTATATGATAAATAATATTGCTGAGATATTACTGGATCGATCGCACTATGTTTAAATCGAAACTCATGCAGATTATCGATCCTTTCGATGCTAGCTGTCAGTTTCAATCGATTGAGATGTCCCAACCGAATCGGTACGCCATTACATTTGCCTTGTTTGAATTCTGCAATCAATTCTAATAGGGGTGAGGCATATTGACTGTCGCGAAATTCGTCTTGCCCTTCTTGCAATAATGATTTGGTTAATAATAATGTCATCGTCGGTCTACCCAACTGTGTCCATGAGTCACTAATATAAGCAATCTCTGCTTTTATTTGTGATACTAGAAAGTGATAGTCGAGCGTAAGATAAAACTGTTGTTGGTCTAAAAACGCAGGTAAAAAAACAATCGTATCACCACGAACGTTAAATATTCTTGATGTAGTTAGACTACGCAATCTTCGATAGGGACGACCTGTTAAGCCTAATTTATCATTACGACCAATTTGGGTATATGCTGCTGCTAAATCTGTCGATTGAAGAACTTGAATTGGGTCTAACTGGATCGATGTTTGCGTCGCAACTCCATATTCAGCTAACTGTGCTTGTAAGTCTTCATCTTGGGCAATGAGCGCAATTTGTACCGTCCGTCGCCTGCCTTCGCCAATTTGTAAATGTCGCCCTAAAGGATCCAAATCTCCTGGTGCGAGAAATCGATCGTTTAATAACTGTCCGAGAAAGTATAAACTCTGCGCCCAAACTAGTGGAATATTCTCATTAGGTAATCTCACCTGGCTGTGTGGATTGGCTCTTTCTGCGGCGATTTTATCCGCAGGTACATAGTAAAGTTCTGGTAATAGTTTTACCCCATCTCGCTCGACCAAGATATTGTCCAACAGGTGTTGATATTTCTCGATCTGAATGCTATCGCCGCTAAATAAAGCATCCAAATATAGATAAGTAAAAAATAACGGCCACTCACATTCAATTCCCTCAAACTTGAGCAATTCCTCCGGTTCATAATGGAGACGACTAGTATCTTCTAGTACTGTCTGATGCCCATCGCGCAAGAATCGCTTACACCCATACTTACCTTCCAACTTTTGGACGATCTTATTTCGCGTCCGATTTACCAATTGAGCATCATCGATCGCAAATGCTGGATAACCAATAATACTTAATAAAGCTGCATCCGTCTCCTTGGAACTCGACTCCCTCGGTAGTAGAGATGCCAGCATCAGCCTAGCTCTAGCAATCTCATCCGGTAGCACATGAATCACCGATGCTTGGGAACCTCTGACCCCAAATAAGTCTAACCCATCGATCGATTCTAACGCCGCTTTTGCCATGCCGATCGAACTCGCATTCAATTCTACACTCCCATGATTCTTCTTGTCCCCCCGTTCCCATAGTCCAAAATCGGGAGTACGATAAGTCCGTCCGATATAATAAACCAGATTCTGGACAAAATTGACCTCATCGAGGGTATAAACAATCGGCAGCCCAGATGCGGTCATTTGCGATAGCATGAGGATAAATAGAGATGTAGCATCCAATTGGAGATGTCCCCACTCATCATCAGCCACAACGGTATCCCCAGTATTAGTACTGTATTTGGCATGAAGCGCATCTGAGGGAGATTGGGTATGCTTGAATCGCTCTACCTTATCAGCTTGACGCAGCATACAAAATAGCAATCCCCGCATCAACTTGACGACACTCTGCTCTAGCTCAAACAATCTCCCTGGCGGTGCATCCACCTTCCGATATGCCAAAGCCAATCCCCACACGGCGAGGATACTGTATACGTTGTCTCTCACCCACGCATCGGTATAGTCCCCATGCGCCGTAATCGCGGTACTCGCGGGAAATAACCCCGTAATTGGGTTCTGGCGACTGAGGATAATCTTGTTGATTTGGTCGTAGTATCGATCGAGTTGTTGGGAGCGATTCATGGTGACGCAGAGTAGGAGGAGTAAGGGGAGTACGCAGAGAGTTTGCTAGAAGGGACACCGCTTTTGAATCATACTATAGGTGCGATACCCTGCGGATAGACGATCGAATGGACATTAGCCATAAAATTTATCTTTTTAAAAAAAAGTTTGCAATTCTTCCGATTGTTCGTTACATTAGTTAACAAGCAGATATAAATATTTACAAAACTGGAGTCGGAGCTATGCAGACTAAGAAACAAGACGACGCAAAATTCGGTTTTACCCCTTCCGCTGAGAATTTAAACGGACGTATGGCGATGATTGGATTCGTTGCTGCTGTTATTACTGAATTAGTTACAGGTCAAGGCGTATTACATTTCCTCGGTTTAGTATAAATCTCAATACAACCTCAATCAATTAAACATTTTGCTGGCTAATCGCCAGCTTTTTTGTGGCTTGGGATACAAATACTAATGTAGGCCATCGCCTACATTGACATAGTTCTCGATCGCTGCAACCGTAGAGATTTTGAATGAGATCGATCGATCGCAAGGATATTTATCCACCCACATGCAAATCCCCTCCTGGGAGGGGTGCCCGATAGGGCGGGGTGGGTAAACCTTCGCCATATCACTCCTAGCAACCTCCCCGAAATCTACTCATTCGGGATTAGGAGGGTTTAGTTCAGGTGGGCACCCACCCCGCCCTTTGGGCACCCCTGTCTTGAAAAGTGCTTCACTTGTGGTTTCCCCAAGTGAAGCACTTTTCGCTCTGAGGAGGGGATTTGCACGCGGGGGTTATTTGTAGGGCGTAAAATAGATTATCCCTAAAATCGATCGCTAACTGTGAGGATTGGGGTTTAAAATGGGAACTTCCCTGTTTCCCATGCCGATTTTATATGCTCGATCCTTCCCCACGTCCACCGATTCCTACAGCTACTTGGCAACGTCAGTTTCACCAGGGATGGGACAAGCCCTATACTGTTCGCTATGAGAGTAATCTAGATGATGGCCCATTTCATGGGATGCCATTGGGTGGATTTGGGGCGGGTTGTATTGGTAGATCTCATCGGGGTGAATTCAATCTGTGGCACATCGATGGTGGCGAACATATTTTTAAAAACCTTTCCGCCTGTCAATTTAGTGTATTCGAGCAGGTAGGTGATGGTGAAGCTCAAGCTTTTAGTATGTCTACAGAGGCTCCCCAGGATGGTAGCCTGAGCCGATGGGAATGTTATCCTCAGACTGCTGTAGGAGGGCAAGGAACGGGTAGTTATCAGGCTTTGTATCCTCGGAGTTGGTATAGCTATGAGAACGTCTTCCAGGCGCAATTAACTTGCGAACAGTTTTCGCCAATTTGGGCGGATAATTATCAGGAGACTTCTTATCCGATCGCGGTATTTGAATGGACTGCTCACAATCCCACGGATAAACCGATTACTCTGAGCATTATGTTGACTTGGGAGAATACGGTGGGATGGTTTGCCAATAGTAGTCCATCGAGTCAGGTGGAGATTCGAGATGATGGTAGTCCAGTATATGATTATCAACCGCGCATCGGTGAGAGTGAGGGGAATTATAATCAGTGGATTGTCGATAATTATCGAGTCGGTTGTATTTTAGGTAGATCGCAATTAGGCGAGGTACCTGTGGAGGGTGAAGGGCAATGGGCGATCGCGACGATTGCTAATCCTAGTCTGGAAGTATTTTATCATTCGCGGTGGAATCCGATCGGTGATGGTGGCGATATTTGGGATAGTTTTGCAGCAGATGGTTCGCTCCCCGATATCGATGATGAAAGTGTGGCAAAATCTGGCGATCGAATTGCCGCAGCGATAACAATTCGGTTTACACTCAAACCAGGGCAAACTAAAAAGATTCCCTTTACTCTGGCTTGGGATTTCCCTGTTACTGAGTTTGGCAAAGATGTAAATTATTATCGACGGTATACAGATTTCTTTGGTCGATCGGGTGAAAATGCTTGGGCGATGATTCGGACAGCATTAAAACACTATGATACCTGGCAAGAGCAGATCGTTAGCTGGCAACAACCTATTTTAGATCGATCGGATCTTGCCGATTGGTTCAAGATGGCTTTATTTAATGAGCTATATCTGCTCACCGATGGCGGTACATTATGGACGGCGGCGGATGAACGAGATCCAGTGGGACAATTTGGTGTATTAGAATGTCTCGATTATCGATGGTATGAAAGTTTGGATGTTCGTTTATATGGCTCCTTTTCTGTACTGTTACTTTGGCCAAAGTTAGAGAAATCGATTTTAATTGCTTTCGCGAGAGCTATCCCCGCTGAAGATACCAACCAACGGCTGATTGGTTATTATGTCCAAACCGCATTTGGCTATGAAGATCGTCCGCAAAATGTCGATCGATCTGAAATGATGGCACCTCGAAAAACTCTCCACGCTACGCCACACGATCTCGGCGCACCGAATGAGCACCCCTGGGAAAAGACCAACTATACCTGTTATCAAGATTGCAATCTGTGGAAAGATTTGGGGAGTGATTTTGTGCTCCAAGTTTATCGCGCTTATACCTTTACAGGTAAGAATGATGTCGAATTTCTCGCCGAATGTTGGAGTGCAATTGTTGATACCCTCGCTTACTTGAAGCAGTTCGATCTCGATAATGATGGGATGATTGAAAACTCCGGCGCACCAGATCAAACCTTCGATGATTGGCGACTCCAAGGGATTAGTGCTTATTGTGGCGGACTTTGGTTAGCTGCACTAGAAGCGGCAATATCGATCGGTCAAATCCTTACCCAACAATATCACGAACAACTGACCCCAAAACCTGAAGATATTATTCCTCAATATCAAGCCTGGTTAGATACCGCCAAACCCATCTATCAAGACAAACTTTGGAATGGTACTTATTACCGCATCGACACCGATAGCGGTTCAGAAGTAGTCATGGCAGATCAATTATGCGGTCAATTCTACGCCAAACTCCTCGAACTCGATGATATCGTGCCCCTAGACTGCGCCAAAACAGCCCTAGAAACCGTCTATCAATCCTGCTACCTCAATTTCCAAGGCGGTAAATTTGGAGCCGCCAACGGAGTCAAAATCGACGGCTCACCATCCAATCCCAAAGACACTCATCCTCTCGAAGTATGGACGGGAATCAACTTTGGTATTGCTGCCTTTTTGGTGCAAATGGGAATGCGAGCAGAGGGATTAAAACTAGCCGAAACAATCGTCGAGCAAGTATATACTAACGGCTTGCAATTTAGAACCCCCGAAGCCATTACCTCCGCTGGTACCTTCCGTGCTAGTCACTATCTCAGAGCGATGGCAATTTGGGGAACATATCATACCCTGGGTGAAGGCTAATCTTAGTATGACCCAATTTCCTCACGACCAATTTGCCAAAAACTTATTAGAATCCCTGCTGGCTCCTGGCGGAGAAGTAACCACCGCTCTCACCATCGACAGCGAAGTTAGGGAAATCGATGTTTATTTTATCCCTGCCAAAGATTCTAGCAGAATCGCTGACCTCGGATTACTGGCTAGATGCGCGACGCAACTCGCAGTATTTGAACCATTCCGCAATCCTGTGAGTACAGCCGAGATTCGGAGTTGTATGGCGAAACTTTATGACTTGCAGCGAGAAACAGTTCGACAAGCCAAAAAAGATGGCCAAAAGATTACCGATAGTTCGCTACCGATATTGTGGATTCTCACACCTACATTAGCCGCACCAACACTAACAGGTTTTGGTGCTATAAATGAAGTAAGTTGGGGCGATGGAGTATACTTGCTACCACCATTGCAGAAAACGGGAATTATTGTCATCCATCAATTACCATCAATTCCCGATACTTTATGGTTTCGGTTATTAGGCAAAGGTAAAGTTCAACAACAAGCAATTTCAGAAATAGCTGAGTTACCGCAAGGTAGTCCATATCGGGCGGATGCTTTAAAACTATTTGGAAACCTCAGATTCATTTTAGAAGCCCAAAAAAGTCCCAAAATAGAAGACCAGGAGTTGATTATGCAATTATCACCTTTATATCTAGCTGAGATCCAAGCCGCCGAAGATCGGGGTAGACAAATTGGCGAACGTAGAGAAGAAGTTTTGATTACACGTCAATTGAACCATCGGGTTGGAGACATATCAATGCAAATGCAGGTGAAAATTAAATCTTTAACTCTAGAAAAGTTAGATGATTTAGGTGAAGCTCTTTTAGATTTTGCTAGTATGGAAGACTTAACTACTTGGCTAGATACTAACTGTTAGCTTACATAATTTTAATTAAAAATTCCAAATCTTCTTACTCAATGAGCATTAGTAACACCATACTTTTACAACAATGCCAATTATAAGCCCAGCTAAATTCCTGGTGTTCATAGCACTAATTTTCTCGCAAGTGACCACGGGAAAATCTATGATTCCATACTTAGAACCCGAACTCGTTGGCAAAGGAAAGACTTTGCAAAATCGACAACAACTAGGCGATGTGGGTAAAAGTGATGTAGCATTAGCCATGCAGCCTGCTAGGTCGCTCGATAAAAACACCCCAAATTTTGCTGGAATTGCAGCGGGGGATGTAACTACCAATAGTGCCATTTTGTGGACGCGCACTTTCGATCCTGCGAGCAAAAGTGGGATTGCGGCTAAACTTAGAGTTCAAGTAGCCACCGATGTCAACTTTAGGACTATTCCCTTCACCACGACTGTTACTACCGACCCCAACCGCGACTATACCGTCAAAGTAGATGTCACAGGCTTAAAAAGTGGGATTCGCTACTACTATCGATTTGGGATGCCCAAAGGTGGTTTTAGTCCGGTTGGTACTTTCAAAACTGCGCCAAATCTTACTAGCTTGGTTCCTGTAAAGTTTGGATTTAGTGGTGATGCGGATGGTCAATGGCGACCATATTCGTCTACCGTAAACTTTGATAAGTTGGGTTTGGACTATTTTATCTTCCTTGGCGATACGATGTATGAGACTGCGAGCAAAGGCTCTTCCGCTACCGCAGATCCTGTGCTAAATCCCACTCAAGCTCTCGCCGATTATCGGCACAAATATCTAGAAAGTGTCCAACCGATAAACGATGGTGGATTTCAGGGTTTGCAAACACTATATCGATCGCAAGGCAATTATACCCTCCTCGATAACCACGAGCTAGGCAATAAACAACTAATTAACGGTGGTGCTTCGGCTGCGCTGGCGACTACTCTGGGAAATGGTTCCAAAAATTCAGCCGATGACGCGAATAAAACTGGTACCTTTATCAATCAAACCACCGGATTTAAAACCCTGCTCCGCGCCTACTCGGAGTATCAACCGATTCGGGAAAAGATCGTTTCGGCACCTGGGGACAAACGTACCGATCGCACCCAACAGCTCTATTTTGCCCAGCAATGGGGTAGAAATACTATTTTTGTCAATGTAGACACTAGATCTTACCGAGACGTGCGCTTGAAGACTCCAAAGGGTGCTGACGATACTGGTGTGAGAGCCGACAATGCCGATCGCACCATGCTCGGTACCACCCAACTAGCTTGGCTCAAACAAACCCTGCTCAATGCTCAAAAAAATGGCACCACCTGGAAATTTATCGCTGTTTCCTCACCGATAGATACACAGGGTGGTAGTGATGATAGCGGTAAATCATGGAGTGGCGGCTATCGCGCCGAGCGGAATAATCTCCTCAAATTTATTGCCGATAATGGCATCAAGAATACCGTCTTTTTGGCCACCGACGATCATCAAAATCGAGTCAACGAACTCACCTATTTAGATAATCCCAAAGACCCTAAAAGTGTGCGAGTATTACCTGCGGCGATGTCGATCGTCGCTGGCCCAATTGGTGCTGGTGGCCCCGATCTAATTACTAATCATAGTTTTAGTTATCTCAAAAATATCGCCGATGGTATCGCCCAAAATCAACTACGTGCGGGTGTAAATCCGATCGGTTTAGATCCCAAATTTCCCGGACTCCGAAATGTCATCCGCGAAGGCGATCCTCTTGCTGATAAACTCCGTCAACCGATCGATTTCTACTCACCAAATACGTTCAACTATGCCATTCTTGATGTCTCCGCTGATGGCAAAACTCTCAGTGTGGATATACAAGGGATTAATTCTTCCCCCAAAGCTACGTTTCCCGAACCCTCAATAGCCAATCCAGTGAGATCTATTCTAAGTTTTAAGATCGATCGATCGTAGGTTGGGTTGAGCCTCGTTGGCGTAGCCTTTCGCTTCGAAATAACCCAACATCCCCAGAGCTGCGTAGTCCCTTTACCCCACCCCAGCCCTCCCCTTGCAAAGGGGAGGGAGCAAGAGATTATAATTTCCAAATAACCTCTGCGACTACTAACTATTAACTATTAACCAATTCTAGCCCACGTCGATATAGTTCTTGTGCGTATTCAGTCCAAGTACCCTGTCCCCAATAACGAAAACAACTAGTTTGGACTAATAGATTGTATAGTAGGGCTGCTTGATAATCCGATCGATCCGTAACAGTTGGATCTGCGGCTACTAGTGCATCAAACTTTTGGTGAAATAGTGCGCTGAGTTGATACATTGGTGCGAGTACATTATCATAGCCCTGTACCCAACTGAGATTGTCAGTCCAGGATGCACCATCCATATGGAATTTAGGATCGGTTCGTTTGAGGGCTTCGATCGCATTTTCTACTGATTCTAGATTAGCTTGTTCTGGATTGACTAGCTGCCAAATCTTATGCTGTTGGACAGATTGACAGATCGGATAATCTGCTTCGGTGATACCGACAGTTTCTAATAGTTCTAAATATTCCGTTCCATTGCATCCTACCACACCATTAGTCTGACCTTTGATTTCTTGCCAAGGTCTGGGGAAATCGCGAGGAAATTCATTCATCATCACGCCACCATTTTCACCATCAGCAATCTGGGTAACTAAACAGGGAATAGATTTTCCGGCTAGTTGCTGTTTGCCGCGACTTTTTGCCTCATAATAAGGCTGCATTTGGGCGACTAATTTCGTATCAGAGCCTTGGGTTTTGATTAATGCGGTGATACTAATGGTTTCCCCTTGAGAATTGCGGGCGACTAGGCGATTGGGGAGATATTTATTATCTTGAGTTAGACTTGCCCCATCGAGTTGCTCGACAGAATGTTCTTGTACCATCAACCAGCGGTAGCCGCATTCTTTCAGAGCCTTGATATATTCATACAAGACATCTGGATGATTGGGAAGGTGCATTTCTGGCGGTGAGAAACCTTTTACTCGTCGGAGTGCATCTAGTCCAAAAAGTGCGGCAAAATGATGTTGCCATGCTTGGATTTGTAATTTGATATCGGGTGTGGGGGTAGAAGGTACCACAGCATGGCTCCACATCGTCCCCAGCCACTCGACATGGGGTTGATACTGCTGCGTGCAAGTAATCCGTTTGAGGTGGTCTAATACGTCATTTCGCCCCATTTGCTGCAATCCCCAGAGCAGGTTTCCCGAATAGTCCAACATGATGCGGGGGTTGCAACCTTGAGCGACTAAATCGGGGATGAATTCACCCATGCGGGCATAGCACCAAGCGAAAACGCTAGCATTATGATTGTCGCCTTCGCCTTGATGCTCGAACATATATTGCAGATGTCCGATGAGTTCGCCCTGGGAGCCAGCGGGAATGGTAGGCTGGTGCATGTGGAGAGCACAGGCAAACCCAGCGGTCATATCTGCTAATCTGAGATTGGTGGTGGGGAGAAAAATTAGTTCGGAATGATTGACGACAGTATTAATTTCCGCTTCTCTTCCGCAGATACTGGGCATTTCTGAGCCGATTTGGGCGAACTCGGCTGTAGAGGATGAAGTCGAAATCATAAGTAGCTGCTCATCTGACGATCGACTCACCATACCAAACTACTTCCGCTCACACAGCAGTCAGGTTTAAAACTTAACTTTTTTTAAAAACCATTTCGCGCTAATAGGTATGATTTTAGAAGTAGCTATCCTAAATATTAAAGATGGTTTGAATGATGAATTTGAAGCGGCTTTCCAAACTGCATCAAGCATTATCGCTACTATGTCAGGATATATCTCTCACGAACTCCAGCGATGCGTAGAAGTCGAGAACCGTTATATTTTACTAGTCCGTTGGCAAACCATAGAAGACCACACGATCGGCTTTAGACAATCGCCAGAATATCAACAGTGGCGATCGCTGCTGCATCACTTCTACGATCCGTTCCCGATTGTAGAGCATTATGAGATAATTAATTAAAACATAATATCTAAAACATGTTTCCGGTTATATATTCAGATGATTTTTTATTGCACGAGACAAGGGCATTTCATCCCGAAAAGCCAGGGCGATTGACAGCGATTAAATCGGCATTGGATCGGGTAGAATGGGCAGCTCGACTTGAATGGAGATTGCCAACATCGATCGATACTAGATCTCCATTACCTTGGATTGAAAAAGTTCACGATCTAGAATATGTTCGATCGGTAGAACAGATTGGTAAAAATGGTGGATTCATCGATCCAGATACACCTGTTTCCGCTAAAACCTATGAAGTTGCTCTACTTGCTGTCAATGCTTGGCTGGATGGAGTAGATATAGCCCTTTCTACAGGCGAACCAAACTTTATATTAGCACGTCCCCCAGGGCATCATGCGGAGCCATCTGGAGGGATGGGTTTTTGTATCTTTAGTAATGCAGCAATTGCGGCAATATATGCACTAGAAAATGGTGCTAAAAGGGTTGCTATACTAGATTGGGATGTTCATCATGGGAATGGTACTCAAGCAGCAGTAGAAACTAATCCTAACATCATCTATTGTTCACTACATGAGTTCCCACATTATCCAGGTACTGGGAAAGAAACAGAGCGAGGTATGTATGAGAATGTACTGAATCTACCAATGCAATCGGGGAGTTCGATCGCTGATTATCTAATATCATTTGAAATCAACGTTATTCCTTTTTTGCGTAAGTTCAATCCAGATTTATTAATCGTCAGTGCGGGGTATGACGCAAATCATGACGATCCATTAGCGAATATTTCACTCAAACCTGAAGATTTTGGAACTTTAACAGATTATTGTTTGCAAGTTACCCGCAAGATTGTTTTTGGGTTAGAAGGTGGATACGATCTTGATTCATTAGGGCAATCAGTTATTAGGACGATCGAGAAATGTTTGTAAATATTGAATTTTAGATTCATGAAAAAAATAAATGTTGATATATCAATTTACACCTTTGATATTGATTTTGCTGGACATGTTGGTAATAATGTCTATCTCCAATGGGTGGAGATCGGACGTTGTAAATTTTTAGAGGCTGTAGGTTTTCCAATTCAAATGGCAGTTAAAAATGGATTAGTTCCAGTCATCGCAAATATGAATATTAGCTACAAAAAGCCTCTTTATCTTGGGGATAAAGTTAAACTAGAAGTTTGGTTGTCAGAATTAAAAAAAGTCACTCACGTTATAGAATTTAGATTCTATAATGGGGAGGGAATACTTGCCGCGACTGGATATCAGAAGGGTATTTTTGTTAATCCCACAACAATGAGGCCATGTTCGATGTCAGCGGATATTCGCGAGTTATTTCTTCCTTATGTGGATGATAGCAGTTTAACAGATGAATGAAATTAATTTTACATGTTAGCTGAGTTCTGGTTTACACTCAGTAGGGGCAATTCATGAATTGCCCCTACTGAGTGTAAACCAGATCGTTGACGTAGCCTACCATAGATAATCGCACTTTTCAAACAACCTATAACACGCCCTACATTATGGCAATTATATTATATTGGGGTGATGATGATTTTGCGATCGCCAAAGCAGTCACCGCGATTCAACAATCCTCGATCGATCCAGCATGGGCGAGCTTCAACTATGAAAAGATATCTCCTGATGCTGACAATGCCGCAATCACTGCTCTAAATCAAGCGATGACTCCTCCTTTTGGTGCGGGGAAACGCTTAGTTTGGTTGGCAGATACTACTCTAATGCAGCAATGTTCGGAAGCATTACTCGCCGAATTAGAACGAACCTTACCCAACATTCCTGCTACGACAATGCTGTTGCTGACTAGCAAGAATAAGCCCGATGGTAGACTAAAATCGACCAAGACTATCCAGAAGTATGCTAACGTTCAAGAGTTTAGTCAAATCCCGCCGTGGAAAACAGATGAACTGATTCAGCGCGTACAGATGGTAGCAAACGAATTGGGATTGAAAGTAACTAGAGATGCTGTACAACTGCTCGCCGAATCCGTCGGGAATAATACCCGTCAATTATATTTAGAACTAGAGAAGCTGCAACTATTAGCAGGTGGTGAGGGGCAACAGATCGATCGAGTGATGGTGTCTAGTCTAGTAGTTGCTAATACTCAAAATAGTCTCCAACTCGCCGCCGCAATTCGTCAGGGTGATGTCGGCAAAGCTTTACATCTAGTTGCAGAATTGATTAATAATAATGAACCCGCTCTAAAAATAGTAGCTACTCTCGTCGGTCAATTTCGGACTTGGTTGTGGGTAAAGATGCTATTAGAAGATGGCGAAAAAGATGAACGAGTCATTGCGACAGCCGCTGGGATTGGTAATCCTAAACGGTTGTTTTTTCTCAAACAAGAATTGCAAGGTGCTAGTGCTGACAAATTGGCAGCTAGTTTGCCAAAATTATTGAGTTTAGAATTCAGTCTCAAACGTGGCGGCGAACCTATATCTACGCTCCAAATTCACGCGATCGAATTATGCCAGATATTTCGTTGAACTAGATTAGCCTATTCAATTTGTTGGGAAGGAGGATAAGTTTTGAATGAAATCTTAGAATGAATAGTGGATAGTGCCACCATTCACCATTCACCAAAACACTAGTAACTTTGTTTTGATGCAAGATGTGAGTTCAGCCTGCCTACTAGACGATTTAATTATGGATACGATCGGGATATCTCATCGAACGTTGGTTGCATTGTGGGGATATTCTACGTTACTTTAAATAGAAGTTAGTTATTGCAGAAATCTAATTATGAAACAACCGCTCCTCCGCCAGCAGATTGTCAACGTTTTAGAATTAGTACAAGATGCGATCGCTATTTGTCTTTGTCTGGCATTATTTTGTGTGATGGCACTCAAAATGAAGGAAATTTTCTTATCGTTAATGAGCGACTTACGATTTCATGAGATAACCGCAGATATGTTATTTATCTTGATTCTAGTCGAATTATTTCGGTTGCTGATTATTTATCTCCAGGAGCAGCGAGTTTCGATCGGTGTTTCTGTAGAGATTACCATTGTTTCGGTGTTGCGGGAAGTGATTGTCAAAGGTATATTGGAAATAGAATGGAAACAAGTAATGGTGGCTTGTGCTTTCTTATTAGTGATGGCGGTATTACTAGTAGTTCGCGTTTGGCTCCCCGTAACATTTGAAGGTGTCGATCCAGAACACCAAATGTCTGAGAAGCTTAAAGATCGCAGACATCTAGAACATTGAGGTTAAATAATATTGCGATCGTGCTAAAAACGATCGGGTATTGGTGCAGAATTGAAAGGATAGTGGTAATCAGTCGTTCAAAACTTTAAGCGGCTGTCTAAAAATTAGATTTTTTACCCCAAAATCCTAGAGATCCCCTATCCCTGTGACTCCTATGATTCAAAAGATTTTAATCGCCGTTGCTGGATTGAAAAAATGTGAGGAAATGCTCAAGCTGCTGATGGAAATTCCTTCAGTTCAACGAGCATCTGTGACTGTGCTGCATGTAGTTACACCTCAATCAACTGCGGAGAAAATGTCGGAAAAACTCGCCGTAGGGGGGAAGATTTTGGCAGAAGCGATCGAATATCTTCAGCTAGATCCAGCTAAAGTTAATGTTAGACTCCAACAAGGAGAACCCAAGGATACTGTCTGTCAAGTAGCCGAAGCAGAAAATGCCGATCTGATTATTATGGGTTCGCGGGGACTCAATCGATTGGAATCAATTTTAGCAAATTCTGTCAGTCAATATGTTTTTCAATTAACATCTCGCCCGATGTTATTGGTAAAAGATGATGTCGATCTCAAGCATATCGATCGAATTATGGTTGGTTATGACAATTCGATCGCCGCTCAAGCATCGCTCAAACTCGCACTCTTATTTTTGCGCGACATAAAAGGAGGTAAATTACTACTCGCGCAGGTTAAACCCAATCAAAAAGCGGCGGATGTAGTAGACAAGCCAGAACAGGATCCTGTTTTTGCTGCTGCTATTAATGAAGCCAAAAAACAAGGAGTAGCTTATAAATGTATCGTGGCTGCTGGTAATCCTGGCAAGGAACTCTGTCAAGCTGCTAAAGAATTTCATGCCGATCTATTAATGCTCGGTTCGCCAGATCGTCGTCCATCGATCGCCAAAAATTTACCAGATATCGATCGCTTACTCGGTAATTCTGTTTCTGATTATGTCCGCGTCAAAGCACCTTGCCCCGTGCTATTAACTCGATCGACAGTAGCATAAAAGCTGAGATCTAAAACTAAGCATATAACTGTAGAGGTACCTATAAAGGGTACCCAAGGGTTATGGCGTAATTTTACCAACTTCACGACCCATCCCTGTTAAAATTGAGTATTGAATAGTTTGGCGAAAAATCAATCGTGCAAATCCGTTTGACATGGGAAGATCCCGTAACAGGGGAACGCAAAGAACCGTTGCTAACCGTACCTATTGCATTAGGGCGAGAGTTTGCGCGGCTTCCAGCGGAAGCTGATGGGCAGCGAGTATGTCGAGTGGTATTAAATAGTTTGGATGTATCCCGCTATCATGCGCTGATTACGATCGAAAATGGTCAATTGACTATTACCGACCAAGGTAGCAGTAATGGGGTGCTGGTGAATGGAGTAAAACAGATTGGCAGTTCGACCTGCTCAAGGCAGCGCTTCGCTATCGCCCCTGGAGATACTATTCAACTAGGCAACTATCAAATTGCCATCGTTATGCCAGGTAACGTTTTACCTGTAACTACCCCAGCAAGTCAATCTCAGATTAGATTTAGTGCTGTCACTAATGTTCCAGATCCGCGTATTACCCCGTTATCTGTCAGTCAAAATCATTCAGCTCTACCACCCCTTTTCAGCCAAGAAAAAATCGATCCTCAAGCTATCCACGCTACCGGATTGCCAGTAGAAGAAATCGAATATGCCAGCATCGGCGGCGGTTTGGGAAGTTTCGTTTGGGTGGATTTGCTCAGAGTCGGGGGAGTGAGTGCCGAACATATCCGCGTGGTGGGAATAGACTCCAAGCCTGCGAGCCGCTACGAGCAGCTCTGTCTCAATGCTCAGATCTACCCCCAGGATCGACTCAGATCTCCCAGCGATGCTTGTCCTGATAATCTGTGGGGTTTTCCCAGTTATGCCACCTTAGAAGCGATGGAAGACGTGGCTAAGGGCAAATGGAGATCGGCATTGAGCCATCTATGGCAAGTATTCGCCGAACCAAATCTAGCTAGCACGTATACACCCAAGTCTGGAGCTGTAATCGCGGCGATCGACAGGGAGGCAGCCCGCATCAGTTGGAGTAAGATGTTCCAAGCTGGCGAGGTGCGATCGATTCGACAGACCACTGATGGTCGATATGTATTTATCTATACAATCGCTCAAACTAATAATTTTGCCTGCAAAATCGTCCGTTATCTGCATCTGGCTACTGGTTATCCCGCGCTGCAATTTCTACCAGACTTGAAAGAATACCGAGATCGAACTCAGGACTTCAAAACAGTTGTCAATGCTTACGAACCCCACGAACATATCTATGAATCCCTCGCCAAAAATGGCGGCACAGTATTATTGAGAGGCACGGGGATAGTTGCCGCCAGAATCCTGTATAAAATATATACAATTCGCCGGAATAGCGAGGCTGTAAATATTAAAGTAATCCAATTATTGCGATCGCCAAAAGTCGAGGGCAACAAATATGGTTTAGCCGAGCGAAAAGTCGAGCAAAACTATGAATTTCAGCAGTTCAATTGGCCGAAAGCTTGTTGGGGTGGAGAACATAAGTTTACCCTAGAAACAGCTACTCTAGACCAACGCCAACACCTGCTCGCAGATTGGGGTGGCGTGACAACGATGAATCGCTCTGACTGGCACAAAATCATCACTGGGGGAATTAGTAAAGGATGGTATGAAATTGTCTATGGTGAAGTTCAACGAGTATTACCCCATGCCAATCGCAGCGGCACAATTACCACGGTAAGCGAACCAGGAGCCAAGCAAGAAATCCAGTTAGAAGCAGATTTTATCATTGATGGGACAGCAGTGGATGCGCCGATCGCCGAAAGTCCATTACTTGCAGATCTCATTAACCAGTATCAGTTACCACTCAATCAGCTCAATAGATTGGCTGTTTCACCTGATTTTGAATTGATAGGCATGGAAAATCAGTCGGGTAGAATCTATGCCGCTGGCGCGATTACTTTGGGTAATTATTATGCCCCAGTTGATAGCTTCCTAGGCTTGCAATATGCCGCTTTTGCAAGTGCCCGCAGTTTATTAGAGCACCAGAAAATTAACTCCACTAACACCCTCAAACCCCTAGTTATGTCTCGCTCTCTGAGGCAATGGTGGAAATGGCTAAATAATCGATCGCCAGATTAAATAATTAATATTTTTGATTCTAGTTAAAATATCATAATTAATAACAAGTATGGACGACATCGCCTGGGAAAATATCAAAGATAAATATAAAATTGGCACATTCATTCGCGGTAAAGTTTTCCAACATATGCACTTTGGAATATTTTTGGATATCGGCGAGCCAGGAGTGAAAGGGCTGATTAGAATCGTTGATTTTGTTGATGAAGGTAAGATGAGGGAAGATCTGTATCCAGCAATCGGCTCGACTGTCGGCGGAGTAATTTACGGGTACAGTGAAGAGGGTAGACAAATTAATTTGAGTGCGACCCCTAGTGCAATTGGTGAATTTCTATTATCTATCCAAAATTCTGACTCGCAAACTCAATAGCTCATTTATCTAGAAAAAATGACATTTACTCTATTCGGTCGTTGGCAGATTCGAGTTTTATTATTATCGACAGTTGGATTATTATTAACAATTGCGATCGCCGTCAAGTCTGGTACGTTTATTGCCGGACAAACATTTATGACCTTACTCTACTTAGGTATATTTGGGGCGATGTGGGATCTAGGATATCATCAACTGCAACGACTGCGATGGGATGGTGATTGGAATGGTTTATTGCAGATGGGCGGAGCAATTTGGGAAGGGATATTTTTGACAACAATAATTAAATTAATCGGCTTACCAGGCATCGAGCGGGGAGAATTTAATCTCCTTGGATTCATCGGCTTTTATACTCTATTTACACTCCTCAACTTTATCGCTGCTAATTCTCTTTTTCGGATCCTCTCGCCTTATTCACGCTTCAATGGGGGGCAATGGTTTTAGCTATTCCCGATCGAATATTCGGACTTTTCCAACTCTCATTGTATTTTATATGAAAATTTTAGTCTTTATTTGGGAATTTCCCCCGCGCCTAGTTGGAGGTATCGCGCGTCATGGTGCTGAATTGTATCCAGAGTTGGTTTTATTAGGGCATCAAATATGTCTGATTACTGTCGAGTCGAGCCAAGCACCGACGAGAGAAACCATCGAAGGTATCGACGTTCATCGCGTGCCTGTGGCTGGATTCAGTCATGATATTTTCAATTGGATTGGGAATATGAATCACAGTATGAGTAAGTACGGAGCGCAATTACTCGCACAAATTACTGATTTTGACCTGATTCATGCCCATGATTGGATGGTAGCAGATACAGCGATCGCCTTGAGCGAAAACTTTCAGATCCCGATCGTCGCGACAATTCATGCGACCGAATTTGGTAGGCATAATGGCATATACAATTCTAGTAGTGAGTATGTCCATGCTCAGGAACAACGCCTCGTCAAAGCTGCTACCGAAACGATCGTCTGTAGTGGATATATGCGCCAAGAAGTCGAACAAATCCTGCTTTGTCCTTGGGAAAAGATCCACATTATTTATAATGGCATTCGCCCTGAGAAAAAACGCCGCCCTAAAGATTTTAACTTCTGGGAGTTTCGCCGTCAATTTGCGATCGATCGCGAACAAATCGTTTATTATGTGGGCAGAATGACCTATGAAAAGGGCATCTTCGTCCTTTTAAATGCCGCACCCAAAGTCTTGTGGGAGATGGGGGGTAATGTCAAGTTTATCTTTATCGGCGGCGGGAATACCGACAAATTAAAACAACAGGCTTGGGATTTGGGGATTTGGGATAAATGTTATTTTACCGGATTTATGTCCGATGAAGAACTAGACAAATTCCAAACTGTGGCTGACTGCGCGGTATTTCCCAGTCTCTACGAACCGTTTGGAATTGTCGCCTTAGAAAGCTTTGCCGCTAGGGTGCCAGTCGTCGTCTCCAACGCGGGGGGATTGGCAGAAGTCGTCAGACATACCAAAACCGGACTCGTCACCTGGAAATGGGATAGCAACTCTCTCGCCTGGGGGATAATGGAAGTACTCAAAAATCCTGGCTATGCCAAGTGGCTGACAGACAATGCCTATGATGAATTGGCAAAACGCTTCAATTGGGCCAAAATTGCCGTTCAGACCGAAACAGTCTATGCAATGGCTCTAGGTCAGAAAATCGACCCACTCCCCGTCACAGAGGCTCGTGGGTCGATCTCCGGTTAGAATTGGTCGGTACCGGGTGCTGGGGGTGCGACTGCTCCACCTGGCTGACTCAAGAACAGATTTTGGGCGGCATCATTCTGATAAATACAATTAATTTGGGGGGAAGATTCCAAATTTCCAGTAAATCCGAAGGTATTCATCTTCTGCTTACACTCCCGAACTTGGTCGCCATTAATCAGTTTGCGCTGTTCGAGCAGCGACCAATTATTACTTCTGACTACACAACCTGGAGTCATCTTTGGCTGTGAAACGTAAACTTTAAATGGGCTGAGAGTGACAAATAGCCTAGCATCCATGACCATCGCACTGGCACCATATTGGACGCACAGTTCGGGATTGGGTGAGGCTCGATCGATGAAGTCTCTAGAAGCTACATTTTGCGGATCTAGAGTAGCGGTAGAACTAAATGCAACTCCAATCCCAATTCCCACGATCAAGATTGCGACACCGATGGCAATTTTTGCCCAGTCGAAAGCGGCTTTGACTACAGACTTTTTGCCTGACTCTGGTGGGAGCTTGCCTCGATCGTACTCGTCATCGTAGTCATCTTCGTAATACCGATTCGGTCTTTTTCTGTTCATATCCGATTAGCGGGGCAATTTCCACAGCATCCGATCTCAATTATACGAGATGAGGCTAGGATCGGTAATGGGGGAATATTGCTTAAATCATCACAATTTCCCCCTACCCTCAAAAAATCCGCGCTCTTAAAGCGTTGCTGCGGGTGTCACCTGAGACATTCGATGCTTGTTGGTGCTACTGCTGGTTGTTTCGTTGACTTGGAGGGGGACAAACTCAATATGGTTGAGTAAAGTCGTCACGAAGGCGAATAGCAAAAAGGGCAATGACAAGACTAAAATCAAACCCACAGTTGCTAGGGCATAAATCTGGCGAGCAGTGCTCCACAAGGATAAAGCGGAAGCAAGGCTCAGAAAAATTACCATTAACCAGATAACGATCTGCCCATAGATATCACTAAAAGTGAGGGTACAGTTCATGCGGTATCTTTGTTCCATCTGTTTTTGCTGACGAGTATTGGACGATCCGATCTCTAGCATAAAAGTTTAGGGCGACAGGTCGATCGATCTCTCAATCAATCGATCGAAATAGTAATAGATGTTTACAATCTGGGTTTAGACTTCGCTTGGCAACATTACGCTCATCGGTCTATTGTATCTATCTTCTATACCAAACGTCGATTATCGTCTTCTACTCAGTATTTGTGAAGATCCGATGGTGCATAGCAGACACTACAGAGGACAAGATCGGCAATTTGCCTGGTGATTAATTTTAGTTTTTTGGTTAAGCTCTATTTAGTAGAAAGGTATTTTCATGCACCAAATCACCAGAGCGCAAGCACCACTAGCATTTCTACCCCCGAATTTTCAGTTATGGGTATTAAAGTTAGTCATATGGCTCTTGCCTTACTGGTTAAAACGCCAACTAAAAATTAGTCAAATTAGTGTTAGTGAAATCGATCGATTGGTATCAGTTTATAAACAGTCACAGGTCGGTCAGTCGCGGCTAATTTTAGCTTTTCGACACTCCAGTAGCGATGATATATTTTGCCTGGGATATCTACTCACCAAATTACTACCTATCGGCGCAGCACGACATCAGATTTTGCTAGAATCACCTGTGTTCGCACATTTTCTTTACGACCGAGGTATTCCAATCTGGGCGGGAAATTTTGTGACTTGGTTGTTTCCAAGATTGGGGGGGATTCCGATCCATCGCAGCCGACCCGACAGGCTGGCATTAAAGACAGCTAAAAATCTATTAGTTAATGGTAAAATGCCCCTGGCGATCGCTCCAGAAGGCGCAACAAATGGACATAGTGAAATTGTCAGTCCATTAGAGTTTGGAGTCGCTCAGATGGGCTTTTGGGGGATGGAGGAGTTGGTCAAAGGTGGGAGAACTGAGGATGTTTTGATTATTCCGATCGGCATTCAATACTATTATGTCGGCGAACCCTGGGCAGATCTAGAACAACTATTATCTAAGTTGGAGCTAGAATGCGGTTTAAAAGTAGACAGGCGTGATTCTCAGGTAGCAATTGCCCAGTTCCAAGGTTCCAATAACAAAGAACTCGAACGTCAACCAATGCAAAAGCTATTGTACGACAGATTTTATAAAGTCAGTCAGTATCTGCTCTACCAAATGGAAAATTTCTACGCGCAGTTTTATCATTATGAGATTCCAGAGCGTCCATCCGTAGAAAAAGCGATCTCCCGCACAACAATTGCCAGAAGGCTGCAAACCATTCTCAATTTTGCCCTGCAAGTATCTGAGAGCTATTTCAATCTCAATCCTCAAGGTACTAAGATCGATCGCTGTCGTCGGATCGAACAGGCTGGATGGAGTTGGATTTATCGAGAAGAATTAAAAAATCCAGATGAACTATCGGTAATTGGACGTAAATTAGCCGATCGAATTGCGACAGAAGCCGATCTGCGCATGTGGCATATGCGAATTGTTGAAAGCTTTGTCGCCGTGACTGGTTCCTATGTCAAAGATAAACCCACGATCGAACGATTTGCCGAGACTACATTACTATTGTGGGATCTCACCGCCCGAATTCAAGGCAAAAACCTCCTCCATCGCCCAGTTATCGCCAATCGTCGGGTAGAAATGACCATCGGCAATTCTATCTCTATCGGCGACTACTGGAATCGCTACAACATCAGTCGCCGCGAATCCAAACAAGCCGTCAGCGATGTCACTCAGCAGTTGCAAGTAGAGTTGGAGTCGATGATTGAGGGGTAGGGGATAGGGGGGGACTGGGGGACTGGGGGACTGGGGGACTGGGGAAGTTGTTACCTTAGCACCCTCCTACCCTTCTACTCTCCCCCTCCCCCCCTCACCCCCTCCCCCCTCACCCCTGCCAAATTAGTTACCCACTGGCGATCGATCGGAATTACAATAATAAGTAACAAAATTTAACCACTTTCTCATATTCCTGGCGTTATCTATGACCGTAATTCCGCCATCTCAGATTTTACCTACGCCACTGTCTTACCTAACCAATAAGCTCAATCGTCTAGATCCGTCGCCTGGGATCGTGGTGATGTTGCTATCTGTGTCGATCGGTGGTGCCGGAGGACTAGGAGTAATATTATTTCACTATCTGATCGATTTATTTCATAGCTCGTCGCACACACTAATCCTCGAAGACATCAAGGGACTGCTACATATTCAGGGCAATTGGTTAGTTGCCCTCATCCCGATTGTCGGGGGGATTATCGTCGGGATTATGCGCTGGTATTGGCGAGATTTTGGCCCCAATATTCATTCGACGATCGCCGCTACCCAGTCGGGCAAAAAAATTGCACCGTGGCGGGGCATTGTCAAGATGGTGGCGGCAGCGATTTCGCTCGGAACGGGGGCATCACTAGGCCCAGAAGGGCCGAGTGTGGAGATTGGGGCAAATGTGGGCATGTTTTTGGGACAGACTCTACATGCGTCTCAGGAGCGTCAATTATTATTACTCGGAGCGGGTGCAGCGGCGGGAATTGCGGCGGGATTTAACGCGCCGATCGCAGGCGTGTTTTTCGCGCTCGAATTAGTTCTAGGAACTACTTTTGCGACCTCCTCGGTGAGTGTAGTAGTGCTTGCGGCGGTAGTTGCTTCCCTCGTCGCTCAAATCGGCTTGGGAGCTAAACCTGCTTTTGCCTTGCCTGTTTATGAGGTGAAGAGTTTATTAGAATTGCCGTTGTATCTAGTTTTGGGTGGGTTTGCAAGTCTAGTTTCTTTTGCCTATACCCAAACGGTAGATTTGGCACGGGCAGCTTTTCAAGGAAAGGTTCGCGATTTTGCTTGGTTGGGTAAATTGCCCATCTGGTTGACTCCCGCCATCGGTGGAGCGGTAGTTGGCATCGTCGCGCTAAAATACCCCCAGGTGACAGGCATCGGTTATGAAACGATGGAAGCAGTGTTACAGGATGTCCAATTTTCTTTGCCCTTGCTGGTATCGATTTTGGCGATCAAATTGCTGATGACAGCAGTGAGTTTGGGGAGTGGTTTAGTTGGTGGTTTATTTGCGCCATCGATGTTTTTGGGCGCAACATTGGGGGCGATTTATGGGAAAGCCTTGGTTGTAATTTTCCCTAGTTTGGCTGGCTTAATAGCGGCTCCTCCAGCCTATGCAATGGTCGGAATGGCTGCGGTGCTAGCTAGTAGTACCAGAGCACCCTTGACGGCGATTCTACTGATGTTTGAGCTGACTCGCGACTACCGGATCGTCTTGCCAGTAATGGCTTGTGTTGGATTGAGTATTTGGGCGATCGAACGCATCCAGCCCAAGGTAAGATCGGCAGATAAATTGGACAAATTAGCTGTTGGCGTTCAACCAGACGCGAATCTGGCAATCCTCGAACGATTGCAGGTGCGAGATGCGATCGATCCCAATTATCTCCGCGTGTCTGGCAATTTGAATATTATTACGGCTGGCTTGACATTGACTCAGTATAGTTGCCATAGTGCGATCGTCCTCGACGATCGACAGGAGTTAGTCGGTATCGTTACTCTTCACGATCTCAGTCGAGCAATTGCTGATGCAGAAGCAGAACTACAACCAGATTCTCTTTCTGCTGTTGGCGTTAAGCCTGCCGTAGGCACGGCAGACGCTCCGCGAACAGAGACGCTCCGCGAACGACTTTTATCGACTAGTGTGGGGAGTATTTGCACTCAGCATCTATTCTATGCTTACACTGACGAACCGATTACCGAAGCACTCGATCGGATGAGAGCGCGGGGACTACACCAATTACCTGCGATCGACAGATCCAACCCCAACCACATATTGGGCATCCTCCAACAAGATCGCATCGCTCTGGCTTGCAGTGTCGCCGCGACTCGTCAAGCTCTAAGTAAATATGCGAGTTAGGCTTAGAACCCACATTCCGCACTTCAACTTTTACGACAATAAGTCCGTGGCTAAAATTAATTGAGAATTAGCTCCGCGATACCTGCAATATTAAAAGTTTCGCAAAATGAGCATGACAATTTACTAGTCTTTATCTATTTTT
>JANOPX010000099.1:0-19236 GCA_031422115.1 Chamaesiphon sp. VAR_4_metabat_408
CACGAATTTCATCTCAAGTAGATGACGAGTTTGCGAGGGTTTGAGCGATCCGGTTTCCACTCTGTAGGGGCAATTCATGAATTGCCCCTACAGAGTGGAAACCGCAGTCCGTATGGCATGTGAGATCTGTGGGTAACGCATAGCCGAGGATGCGGGGGGCTGGGGGGGATTCTCTAGAGGTGAAGGTAACAAATTTGACTTTTCAAACACCCTCTAAACCTCGACGTAGATGTCTGCTAATTTAATCCCGATAATCCTACTCCTAAACCCAGAGCCTGTCTAGCTCCAGCATCAAACAGCGGATCGATCGATTTTACCCGATCCCGATATTTTTGCGCTTGCACCGATTGCCCTCTAGATTGAGCGATGAGGGCTGCTCGATCGATTATGGCTGGATCTACAATTCCTGACTTTAGGGCGGTGTCGATCGCCTGCTGTGCCCGTTCTAGCTGTCCTAGTTGCAGATATGCAGCCGCTAAGGTATCCCAGGTTTCGGGATCTTGGCGAATCTGGATTTCGGCTTGCATGAGGGTTAAGGCTTCAGTTTTGTCGTTTCCTTGTCCGCGTTCTAGTAATAATTGTGCTAATTCGCGCTGATGTCCGAAACCGCTAAGATCTTCTCTCAGTCTGGCTATAGCCTTCTCCCAGGTTTGGTTTGACTGGATAGTATCTCCTTTTAATCTTTGGACTCTTCCCAATCCTCTGAGGGCAACATGGTCGTAAACCGTGGGCGATTTTTGATTGGTGAGGAAGAATCGATCGTATAATTCAATTGCCCGATTTTGGTATGTGGTTTGACGAGGATCGGCTTGCCATTGTCGAACGGATAATTCGGCTAAATTTAATAATGCTGGTGGATATTTGGGTAAGATTTGCAAGGCAGATTGATATAGTTCTTCAGCCTGTTGAAGTTGTCCCCGTTTGTAATAAAGTCGCCCTAATAGTGTTCGTACCCATGCAGAACTTCCAGCTTCTTCTGGTTCTTCGGCGGCGATAGCAGCTTTGAAATCGCGGATGGCGGCTAAATCTTCACCTTGGGCTAGTTCTACCAAAGCTTTGAGTGCGAGATTACTCAATGTTGGTACTCGCTCGACTAAAGTGTTTGCAGTTTGACGCGCATTTTTTACATCACCTAAAGCTAGGTGCGCGGTAGTTAATAAGGCTAGGGATTCAGTTTCGGGGGGAAGTTGTTTGAGGAGAGCTAAAGCTTGGGTGAATTCATGTTTTGCTATGGCTATTCTCGCGAGAACTATCTTTGCACCATCATTGTAGACGGGTAATTGGATTAGGGATTGCTCCGCTGTTTGTTGGGCGAGGAGATACCAACTACTTTCGCCTGTTGCGCGGGCCATTTTGAGGTAAGCTTGTGCTAATGCCGATCGATCTAATCCGGCTGTCGGCTGTTGTTGAATCCGTTGCTGGTAAAAAACAATTTCCTGTTGAATATTTTGGGTAATGTTGCCAACTTTCTGTCGCTGGAAGGGATATTTCCAAGCAGAATTGGATAGAGATGGGGCAAACAACGTATAGTATGAGACCGAGATTCCAATGCCGACAAAGGCAATAATTGAGAGAAGTTTAGCCTGGGAGGATCTAGTTTTGAAGGTGGGAGTTTCCATAGTTAGCGTAGCTCGATAATATTGCTGGGAGGGACATCAACAGTCGGTGCTGATGGTGGTTCTTTTTTTGTCTCCGCAGCAGTTTGAGCCACCTTGGGAATAGATCCTTCTTTTAGATCGGCAATTAGTTTGCGAGGATCGCTATAGCCCAATCTTGGAGCTAGAAGTATTGCCAAACCACTGGCTAATTCGGTCTTATTTTGAGCGATCGCATCGGCTAAATTGGTCATCAAGCTGCGATTGTCTTCTAGTTTTTGTTTTGTTCTTTCTCCTTCTGCTTGAGCGACTTCTGGCGCGTTAGGTTTCCAAACGACACCTACTTGCCATCTAATATTTTTTGCATTGCTACTACTAGAATCAGTACCGCTCAAACCATTATTAAAACCACCGCCAAAAGAAGAATCATTATTTGCCGAACCAAGATCGACTTTCACGCAAACATTCAAACAATTGTCTGCACCTGTGGAGAATGATGAGAATTGAGCATGAGCTGGAGGAGCGATTGTTGCCACGCCTAATATAACGGCGGGAATCAGGGTATATTTCATAATATTTATTCAAATTTTATCGTCGATCGATTTCAAGGGTTTAAGTGCTTAGTCATCAACCGCCCCGCAGATAAATCGCGGGCTAGTATGTAAAAGTCCGCTTAAGTGGACTTACCCTAGGTTAGCCCGCACTTTAGTCGCGGGCGGTTAATGACTAAGCTCCAAGCTTTCTATATTTTATTTCCTTGGATGAAAACACCCTACTTTCTTAGGGGGATTGGGCGATCTTTTGAAAGTATGGGTAACAAAATAGACTTTTAAAATATTCTCTAAATTATGATATTTTTAAATATTTATCGATCGCTATTTACCACAAAGCTCAATCGATTTAAACCAAGCTGCCTGTCCGTAAGCATCGCCGTTATCCAAAAAAAGGTTCCAGATCGTTACATCTAAGATCTGAAATTCCGCGCCTGTTTTACTGACCCGAATGCCATTATATCCACTAATATAATTATCTTTTTTCACACGATCCATTACACTAGATCGGGCAGATCGATCGACTGGTTTGGCTGTATCTCTAGAATACATATTTGTCAATTCCTCCCATGAAACTTCCCACAATTCTAAAACACGACTATTACCATAATTCAAAATTGGATTCATAGAGCGATCGTGACTAAGAATATAAAAATCTGCATTAAATACCTCTTCACCCAATCTATCTACATCAAGTCCATATTCCTCGATAAGATCGTAAGATGTCCATCGTCTCAAATTTTCTAGCATCATAGCAACATGCTCTTGATGATAGTTATTTGTAGGAGAAGGGGCGGCAAGATTCGATTCGACCATTTATTTTATTTCATAGTTTAATAAGATTACTTTAGGGGGAATCGATCGATTCTCCCTAAAGCCCATACATTACTTAATCTATGTGAAAAATAACTAGTTTGGTAATGCTAGATAAGGAAAATTTGGGACTAGTGGCTTATGTCCTTGTCCAGGATTACCTGGAGTTCCTTCATAAGAGACATTATCAGATTTAACTGCACCATTAGTTAGTACACTCAAAGTGGTATCGATAACATCATCCTTAATCAACCGTCCGCGAATTGGACTACCTTTAGCATTTAAAGCATTTCCATAACCACTAGCACCAGTGGTATCAATTCGCATTACATCTGGTAAAAAGGCACCTAGCAATGCTTTGGTTCGTTCGTCATTATTACCCAATGCTTTGAGCGTGCGAGTCGCTTCAGCACCAATCGGCGCAGCAGCCGGACTCAGATCCACAGTAGGTGGTACACTATTGAAAGTATTGAGTAAATTGTTGCTAATTAGCAAACCTTCATTGATAGCAGGGCGGGCTAGACGCTCGACTTGTTGAAATCTGCCAGTAGATGGATCTCGGAGTGAAATTGTCTCCCAAATATCATAGGTAGTGGCACCAGTTTTACCTTGGAGAAACTGCTGAGGAATGCGAATTGCGATCGCATTTACATTAAAACCTCTGAATGAGTCGATCGCTTGGCTCGGCGGACGGAAACCAACGGCAGGAGCGGTGCCTAGTGCGCCCGCACGGACGCGGAAGAACTGTTCGACATCAAGGAAGTGGGAATCTTCTCGTAAGCCCGCAAAAACGGCAATATTGGTGCCATTAGCACCCAATTGATTGATGACTGGTTTCTCAGAATTTAGTGGTGTGGTACGGAGATTGCTGGCAGAAGTTTCTTTGCCATCTTTAATTACCGTAAATTTTATTTGCTGCTGATTGCGATTGTCAGGCGCACCAAACTCAAATCTTAGGGTAACATCTTCTTGCCCAGTGGGTGTAGCGTCTTTATCGGCTACTCGCGTTAGTTTGAATTCATACCGAGCATTGGTGCTAAAGAAATATTGTTGACGGGCGATCGATCGCGGGTTAGTATTCATTACCAATACTAGATCGCCATCTTTTGCACTGGGATTTTGGTCTTTTTCGCGAAATGCGTACAAGTCAGTAAGATTTAAACTACGACCTTTGACATCAACTTCACCATCATCATGATCTGAAGCCATTAATTGTTGAGAAAATCCAGCCGCAGTCAATAGTAGGGCGATCGAAATTCCACTTAGAATCAAGGATTTCTTCAGTTGGAACCGACCAAATTTAAGACTTGAGAGTAACATATGCGATTTCTCTAAAATTATGAAGTGAGTAGCTTTGTCGCTTGCTTCTATCGGGTTATACGCTCAGAGATCCGGCTTGGATCTCTAAGTCACAAAAATAATTTAGACTATTTGAAAGTAGCCGTAACAACGAGATCGTTAAAGTCTCTATCGCCACCACCATATAAATCTTCTGCACCAAAAGTATTATTACCAAGTAGGCGGAAATGATCTACTCGATCGGGATTAGCACCGATATAATTGAAATAAGCATGAGTCGAACTACCATCGCCACCATTAGTCGGATTTTTGCTCACAAAATCATTGAATGAACCTTGGGCGATGAGCACGGGCGCATAATTTTTGCCACCAGCTAAATCTAAATCTACTTTGAGATCGTTTTTACCTGCTTGCAAGATCGCACTTTTTACAGCTTCAACTGCATAATTAGCATCGCTTGGTTTGAGGGTAGTTCCATTAGCAAGTAAGATCGTCCCGATCGCATCTTCGACTGCATAGAAACCGATGCTATTATTATAGGCGGCATCACTTTTGGTGGTAATATCTACCTTGAGTGTTTCACCAGCAAAATCAGTCAGATCGATCGTTCGCCCTTGCGCCAAGCCTTGAGATTTACTACCGATCGGGAGATTTGGAATCCCCGCATCTAGTTTGACTACATTCAACACTAGCTCATCATTATTTACCGATACATTATAGCCATCATTGTTAATATTATTGGTGACGGCAAATGGACTATTGCCGCTAGCATCAGCAAGAGAGAATAGCACATTTGTTGGTGTTTTACCACTAGCAAGTTGCTGCTGTAGATCGGCGATCGATCCATCTTGGACTTGAAAAAATTGATAAGTCTTATTCGAGTCTAATCCAATTTCTAGCTTGGTATCACTGAAAAAATTCCCGCCTAGACTAGCAAATATTGGTCTGGCGATATCGAGTACTGCTTGTAGATAACCTCTGCTACCTGGTACTAAATCGCCAATTTTACCTGTCGCATCATCAACCTCAAATACACCAATCTCATTGACTTTACTACCTGCTTTTTGCGAAACTGCCTTAATTCCAACGCCGTTAACTGTATCATCAGTTGTAAATAAGTTTTTGGCTAAACTGATGCCGAGAATCGGTGTTGATGGCGGTGGTGTGGGGGTTTCCGTCGGAATAGAACTAGGTGCATCTACCACAGTGATGAAATCGTCGATCGCTAAATCTAGAGTGTTTTGAACGATCGCTAGTCTGGTACCACCAAAACTAATGATACTGTCATTACCGACTCGATCGATCGTTAGATCTTTAAAGTTGCTCTCACTTGCCAAGTCGATTTGGATCGTATCATCAAGTCGATCGAAATCAGTAATCGTATTAGGTATTTTGGGTAGATCGATCGTCGTTAGCTCAAATATATCTCGACCCAAACCACCCGTGAGAATATTATCCCCCAAACCGCCAAAAAGTAGATCGTCATCATTAGTACCCTTAATTATTGCCATTTGAGTATCCTCGCAAAATTGCTGTGTAATGATTGATACGCAGCGACTCGCAAACTGGATCTGTCAATCTGCAAAAAAATTGAAATTAAATTAAAGAGCGAGTCCACAGATCTAAATCAGATCTATTGGCGTATACCTTTCCAGAGTGACGAACAAATCTCCAAGATTGTTACTCACAGGTGAAAACCCCGATCGATCTGAATTTTGGTGGTGGTTAATTAACCCACATCACACAATCAATCTGTAGGGGTGCCCCTTGTGGGTACCCAAGGGTTAAAGAATTAATACTTCTAGTAACTAGTGCAAGATGTGAGTTAACCCAAGTTGTTGCCTATCCACCTGCGACTAAAGTCGCGGCTAATATTGCAAAGTCCGCCTAAAGCTGTACTAAATTTATTAGTTTTGCATCATTAGCCGCAGTTTCCAACCCCTGAGTTCAACCACCAACCAAATTGAAAAAAATCTAGATTTGAAACCGATCGTCAAAAAATGTCTACTGTAAATACTTTCTATGCCTAGTGATGATACCCTTGCTGCAACAGCAATCCAGCAGTTATGTCAAGAAGATTTGTCACTAATTCAAAGGATTATCGAACGAGATAGATCGGCACTATCGGAATTGTACGATCGATATGCAGGAATAATTTATTCGGTTGCTTATCATAGTTTAGATTCAGTAGTAGAAAGCGAGCAAATTGTGATGGAAGTATTTACCAAGATTTGGAAACTTACCAATCTTTACAGCCCTGACAAAACTCGTGTAGATACCTGGATCTTGACGATCGCACGTACCCTAGTTCTCGATCGAATTAGAACCAAACAGCCGCCAGATACATCGACAATAGCAATAGGTAGATCGATTTCACTATTCGAGCTACCTATAGATTCAGTCGATCCCACAGTGGATTTGGGCATCGTCGCTCGACGCAACCAAGTTCTCGCCACCTTAGCTAATTTGTCGATCGAACAGCGACAAATATTAGCACTGGCTTATTATCGCGGCTGGAACCATCGAGAAATTGCCGAGCAAACAGGAATGGCTTTAGAAACAGTCACCATCTGTATTTGGCTGAGTTTGGAAAGACTTCGATTTCCGTATTCTCATGATTCCCCAACTAACTAATTTTATCTACACTTTCAGGATTAACTCATGACAAATTCATTTTCCGCTCAAGTATTCGCTGCTAGCTACGCCCTAGATATCTTAGAGGAGCGCGCAGAATTTCAAAGCGATTTAGCCGCTTCCAAATCTCTCGAAACAAAATTAAGCAGTTTTGAATTTGCGGTGGGTGAATTAGCCTACGGGGTACCTACAGTGCCTTTGCCAACAGATTTAAAAGGAAGATTATTCGACAATATTCGCGCGGCTGAAGCTGATGACTCAGGATGTGGCGATCGATTATCATATACTGACATCGGGGTAAATTACTCTAAACCTCCCGTGCAAAATCGCCCCATAAAGGGCTATCTGCGGGTTACGGGAGTAGGCATTCAGCAAAGGTGAGACAAGTAAGAGTGAAAATTGTCCTGGTATAATCAGGAAACAGCGTAAATACCTTCTATGCCCAGTGATGATTCTCTTTCTGTACAACAAGCAGAGGCTGTGGAGACACAGAGGCTAAACCAGCAAAACTTCTCCCTTATCGAGCGAATTATCGACAGAGATAGACAGGCACTTTCGACACTTTACGATCGATATGCACGGGTAGTTTATTCCGTCGTGTATCGGAGTCTGGGTTCCGTCGAAGAAAGTGAAGAAGTCGTCATGGATGTATTCGCCAAGATTTGGGCGACAGCAGCTAGATACAATCCTGACAAAGCTCGCGTCGATACCTGGATCTTTATGATGGCTCGCAGTCGTACACTAGATCGACTTCGGAGTAAACAGCGACGCAATAAATTGACAGAAGCGATCGAAATCGAGGATCTGCCAACTATTACCACCGATAATAGCCTAGATCTGGAGATCGCCGATCGACGTACCCAAATTCTCACCGCCTTGGCTACCTTACCCCCAGAGCAACGACAAGTCTTGGAGCTAGCTTATTATGGCGGCTGGAGTCATCGGGAAATTGCCGAGCAAACTGGGATGGCATTAGGCACCGTCAAAACACGCATCCGCCTGGGGTTGGAAAAACTGCGATCTATTCCCCAATTAATTAATTTTCTCTAGAATTATCGCCATCTTTTTCCCCTCACCCATGATAAACTCATCCTCCCCCGAAGAACGTGCTGCTGCTTATGCTCTAGATATCCTAGAAGAGTATGAGGAATTCGAGCGCGAGCTGGCTGCTTCTGAGTCGCTCAGAGCAGAACTCGCCGATTTTCAGTCTGCGGTAAGCGATCTAGCTTATGGCGTGCCCCTAGTGCCTTTACCTGAGAGTCTCAAAGGAAAGTTATTCGACAGGATCGATTCTCCAAAGGAGAGGCTACGCCAACGAATTGACACTACCCCAACCCAACTTTTAGATCTCCTAGAGTGGCAAATTGCCGATCTACAGCAGGTAGCCAAAGATTTAGATAATTGGACTCCATTTCCCCTGCCACCTGGCTCTCAACGGGCAATTTGGCACATCGATGAAATCAATGCTCAGATTGCTTTCTTTCTCCGAGTACCCATTCCTGGCGCATTACCCAACCATTGGCACGCTACTAGCGAATCGATTTTGGTATTGGAAGGTGACTTTATCGATGATGATGGTACGGTATATGAAGTCGGCGATCGATCCGTCATGGCAGCAAATACCAGTCATCAGCCTACCACTAGTTTGGGTTGTCTGATTCTAGGGATATCTTCCATGAATGACAAAATTTTAGCGGCTGTTTGATTGGATTAAAATTCAATCGAACGATCGATCGAAAACATATTTCGATCGATAAAAACCCATCATTATCTAAATCAGCCCAATGGTGATGATGGTCAGAATTGATTTGTCGAGCGAGGATCCAAATCATTATCGCTACTTTCATAACGATAATGATTATCACTGCAAAACTATTAAAGTAATATTATAATTACTACTACCCTAGCAGTGCTTTTGATGCTCTTGGCAATAAGTGCAAGCCATCGCCGATTGGTCGCCTGTGCTCCAACGCCAACCTACTGTAATTGACTCAGGCAGATTAGGATCTGTTTTTGACATAAATTCGATTTTCATGTTTTCTTCGATTTGGACCACGCCATCGGGCAATTTTTCAAAATCGCCCTCTTTTCCGTGCATGTGTGGGACAAAAATACCCAACCCAAAATCATCGAGTCTTTTGAGCATAGCTTGAACTTCAGGTAGATCGTTGGCGTAGCCTACCGTAGGTAATCGCCGCTGAAGCCTCTTTGATAAATTGTGCCATGATAATTTTTAGGTGAATGATATCTGAGGTATCTTAAAGCTATTTACTCAGATTGGCAATCCGTAGAGTCTGATTTTTTACGTTGCTGTCTCTGGGTATGATTTACTTTTTAAGCAGCACCGGAAATCTAGGGTAGGGGCAATTCATGAATTGCCCCTACCCTAGATTTCCTGTGCGTTTCATACATCAATTCAGCAACGCCTGATTTTTTATCTTGAGAATCGATTGCTAGGAGTCAGATTCCCGACTTCTCGAAGAAGCCCTTGGCTCTAGCGTGAGAATGATTATCATTTTTATGCTATAGTGTGACCAAACGCACTTATATTTACAGTTTATGGGATATCCCATCTATCTTGTCATCGGGCCATGTGGTGGTGGCAAAACTACTTGGATTCATCAACAGCTTACAGCGAGAACTGAGCCGAGTGCTTATTTATGTCTGGGTGCAGGGGATACACCGATCGATCTTACCTATATTACAGCTACTTGCGATCGGGTAGAATCGATCTCCCCAGGGACATCTTGGACACAAGTAGCACAGACAAAGCCGTTGTATGTAGAGATAGCACCACAACTAGATCTAGGCTCCCTAAAATTACCCGTAGAGATGGCAGATTGTCAACGAATTGCGATCGTCCCCAAAGGTTTAACGACAAGTGAATGGCACGATTGGGCGAATGAAGCTCTCGTCAGTGAAGTTGTCGAAATGAATGTTTCACTAACTGCTTCACCACGGTGGAAACTAACAGGTGAAGTTATAGATCCGGCTAGTTTAAACGTATTTTGGGATGAATTGATTCAGGGTGCATATGGTATGGTTGCTCGTGCTAAAGGCATTTTTGAGATTGTAGATGGTCGATGTTTTTATTTTAGTTTTGGGTTGGGATATCCCGATTGTACATATTTTGAGTTGCCATTATCACCAGGACTCAAGGGTAGACCAACACGTTTTAGTGGATTGGAAGTTGTAGGGGACAATTTGCAAATACCCGTAATTATGGAAACTTTGACAGACTGTGGACTGGATGATAATGCTCTCGCTTATTATCAAAAGCAAGTTATAGACCAATTAGCGATCGCATCACCAAGTAACAAGGGCTTAGAGCAAGTATCTCTAGGTGGATAGTGATTGGTTAATTTTTGAGACGAGATTCTAATCCCTATTTCAAAAGCTAACTTATTACTTATTACTTATTACTTATTACTTATTACTTATTACTTAATTACCAGAGGTATTAGGATGAAAATAGCAGTGATGTCTTGTATTCATGGCAACTATGAAGCTTTGAATGCGGTATTGTCAGATATCGATGAACAACGAGCGGACAAAATATTTTGTTTGGGGGATTTGGTCGGTTATGGCCCCGATCCGAATGGGGTAGTCGAGATGATTCGATCGATGGATATTCCCACCGTACAAGGTTGTTGGGATGAAGATATTGTCGAAGGTTTGAATGCTTGTGAGTGCAGCTATCCATCGATTTTGGCGGAGAAACGGGGCAAGAGGGCGCATGAATGGACGAATGCCCAAATCCATCCAGAAGTACGCGAATATCTCGCTCAAATGCCCCTGACATTGCGGGAAAATAATCTCTGTTTCGTACATGGTAGCCCTCACAATCAGCATGAATATTTGATGCCAGAAGTAAATGCTTTTACAGCATTAGAACGGGTAATGGCGACGGGTGCAGATGTGCTATTTTGCGGACATACCCATATTCCCTATGTCCGAATGCTGGATGCTGGAAAATTGGCGATTAAAGTGCAACAGCAAGATGGGATTACAACGAAGGAGTTCACCGCACCACTCAAACAGATTATTAATGCTGGCTCGGTGGGAGAACCTCGTCATGGTCGTCCAAATGCGACTTATGTAATTTACGATACTGACGATCGATTAACGACATTGCGGGAGGTGGAGTACGATTATCGACTCACTTGTCAGCGGATTATTGACAAAGGGCTACCAGCTATTTTTGCATGGCGACTGGCTCAGGGGTTGGAATATGCCGAACGAGCTGAAGATCCGACTCATGTGTGCGAACGATAGAGGAGTATAGTTAGATGTATTGGGCGATCGGCAGTGGCATTGAAGGTAATTTGGCTGCATATGAAGCAGTAGTGGCAGATTTGCGAAAATCTCGCCAGTCGATCGATAATTTCTATTTGTTAGGGGATATTATCGCCCCAACAGCAGAAAGTAATCAACTCGTCAAAAGGATTTGTCAGCCGCGTAAAGGGGAACTAACACCGCTGGTTTGTCAGGGGTGGTGGGAAGAACAGATTTTGATTCTTCATGCGTTGGGGCGCACGGGAGAGCCAACTGAGTTAATCGACCGATATGGGATCGATATGACGAAAAAGCTTTGGGATGCGATTGATTCTGACACGCTAAAATGGGTGCAATCTTTGGATTTTGGGTTTGCTGAGTTGGATTGTTTCTTGATTCATGGCACCAGCATCGATGTTAGTGATGAATTGACTCCCAATACAGATCCAATTCAGATGTTGGATCGATTGTCACGGATGGAAGCAAATCAATTATTTTGTGGTCGATCGGGTTTAACATTTGAATATCTTATCGAATCTGGCAGTCTCACTAGTCAAGTTCAAACCTTAGATGAATTAGCCCCCCCAACTGCGGCAATCTTAAATCCACAGCGGATTATTGGGGTGGGTTCAATTGGGCGCGTACCAGGATCGGCTACATATACTCTCTATCATCCTGGGAGTAATCGGGTTCAATTCAAGACGATTCGTTATGGCGCGAAAAAAGGCTTTGGTTGAATCTGAGCCTAAAGTAATGCAAGGTCGAGCAAAAATATTCGATCGACCTTGCATTATTGAGATTAGATTGCAATAATAGACTAACTGCTATTTCATGTAAATACTGTATTACTAGCGATCGACCGATAAGTTCACTCCTCACTCCAACGTACATAATGAGCAACACACACCATTTTCACAAGAGATCGAATCTCGATCTACAGCGTGCCGATATGTGGAAGATCGAATCTGGGCTAGTTAGAGCCAATACTTGGCTAGTAGAAAATGCTTCCTCTAGTACTTTGGGATTTTGGGGTGCTGGGGATATCGTGGGAAACGGCATGTTTCAGCGACAAGACTATCAACTAGAGTGCCTAACTTCAGTGACAGCATCACCATTACTAGCAGAAAACTGTGCCGACCTAGGAATGTTAGCATATATTAACCAATTACAAGAGCTGCTACTAATTCGCAGTTGTAAAAGAATTGAAGATATGCTGTTGCAATTATTAATTTGGTTGTGCAAGAGATTTGGCGATCGTGAAGAAGGGGGGCTAATTCTCACAGTTTGGTTGACTCACCAAGATCTCGCCGATGCCTTGAGCACTTCACGAGTTACGATTACTCGCAGCATGAGTCAATTAGAGCGTCAAGGCATCATACATCACTTAACCAACCATCGGCTACTTATCGAGAGATCTTTTTCCACTTTTGATTCAACTTCCCAAACATTATTTGAAGACTTCTCGCCATCAATTAGACACAATTCGATCGTGCCGATGCCTGGTATCGCTACACAAATGTCCGTTGGCGTAGCCTACCGTAGGTAATCGACCTCTGACAGCTACACTTTGCATGGGCACAATCTGAAAGCTTCAATCTTAGAGTGTCTTTATTCCAGATGAAAGTATACCTCATCCTTTATTTGGCAATGATTGGACAATTATGTGGAAAATGCCCATCGCTCAAGTTCGAGCAGATTTAGATATTACTATCGCTAATTAAGCTTAATTCCCACACTAGCAGCAGATACTCGACAACCATTACAATCGCAACTAAAATCACGATTTGCCAACTGTTGTTGTCGCGCTAAAAATACTTCATGGGCAGTCTTTTCGACAATCTTGGGTGTTTCGACTACTTGGACTTTCCATTGAGTTGGCATCGCGGGTGCTTCTGGCTGGGATTGGGCTGTATTTGTCGATACTATTGCTATTCCACCCAAGGCAACAGATCCAGGTATTGCGAGTAATAGTAATTTTTGAGGTAGCTGCATAATGGATTAACAGTCTAGTTTGTAAATTCTGGTTTAATTATAAGTCAAACTGGATTAGTTTATAAGTCCCTCTAATTTTGCGTTCTAGTTCACCTGGAGAATCGATGTTCGTCTTGTATACCAGGCGTGCATCATTAGACTCTGAAAGCACAATACAGGTGCATCAAAGCCCCCCGCCGCAATAATTGATGCGACTACGGCTGGCGGTAGTACGGCGACGACAGTACCATAGGCTTGGCGCATCTTGTCGATTTCCGCCGCTGGTGCTTCAGCAGGGGAAATCATTTGGAGCCAAATCTCCAGAATACCTGGATAGTCTGAGGCAGAAAGATCGTAGGCGAGATCGGCATTAATCAAATACCCCTGTGGGCGAAGTCGTAAAGCGATTTGATGAAACAAATTGCTTCTCTCCTCTGGCTGCATGATGAAGTGCGAAACAAACAAGCAAGTCGCCGCATCAAATGAGTCTGCTGGGGGGAGTGAATCGAGATAACCTTCATGAAAAGTGCAGCGTGATGTGATGCCATTTTCTGCCACGCGCTGACGGCAGATATCCAGCATCGGAGCCGAAGGTTCTACGGCGGTAAATTGCCATTGTGGGAATGCTTGGGCGAGATCTAGCAATTCTGAGCCAGTACCGACACCGACGCAGAGGATCCGAGCATTGACAGGAAGATTGGATAAGATCGTGCGAATCAGCAAAAAAATTCCTTCGCGGATTTGAGCAAATTTAGCAGAACTTTTGTCATAACGAGCAGCCATTTCTTTGTCGAACACAATAGCTGATTTTGGATTGCTCATACTATTTAGGTTTATTTATGCCGTTTGATACTAGTTCAGTGATTAAACCCACATTCCGCACTTCGGAATTATCAGCGGTTGAAACCGCCGCTAATGTTGCAAAACCCGCCTACGCGGGTTACAGATATCAGTCCGCGCAGGCGGACTTCGTATCACTAGCAGCGGTTTTAACCGCTGATTTGGGTGAAGTGCGGAATGTGGGATTAAATTGATTTAGGTAGTAACGAGAGAATACGGATTGGAAGAGTTGTATTTTTAAAAACCAAACCATCTGCAATCCCAATTTCCATCATGATAATTGCGGCTATTCTCACTCACAAGCCCAAATCGTTACTTCTCCTTGCTGGCTACCTGTTGCTAAGATTTGGCGGTGAGGATGCCAAGCTATCTGAGTAAAATCTAGCTCGACAGGATCGAGGGAACCAATGACACCCAATTTCGGATCGACGATCGAAATCGAACCATCCACACTAGCCGTAGCAATCCACGATCGCGTAGGATGAATGGACATCGCGGTAATTAGATCCTGACGAGAATTTAATTCGCTCGCCTGCCATTTTTTATCATCTTTTACCCACAAAACCAAGCTATCATCACTAATTGCCGCGATCGTCCGCTCCGGTGAATCAATCCATGCTAACTGCCCAATTCGGGCGGGGAAGCCGCTCATTACCCATGAAGAGGCTAATTCATCAATCGAACTAATTAGTAGATGTCGATCGAGTGTTGCGCCTGCCAAAAAATCACCATCAGGCGACCAAACTAGATGCTTAATTGTACTATTTGCAGGCATAAATGCTGGTTCTGAATCCCAATCGGCACAGTCCCAAATTCGCGCTCCCATATTGCCCGATACAGCCAAATGTGTACCTGCGGGATGCCATGCCAGATCGAAAACAGTGGACAAATCGAAATCTAGGGTAGTAATTAATTCACCATTTGCCATATCCCAAATCTGGACAAATCGACCAATCGCAAATGCTAGATGAGGTCGATCGGAATGCCATGCTAAAGTATCAATCCAAATTGATTTGTGTGGCAATGAAAGCAACAATTTTGGCTGATGGTTGGCACAATCCCACACCCGTACATCTCCCGTCTGTCCCCCAGCAGCCAAATATCGACCGCTAGCATCAAAAGACAAACTATCGATCGTCGTTCCAGTTGGCTCTATTAGGCTGATGAGAAGTTCTCCATGCCAATAAACAACTTCTCCCTCGGCACTACTAGCAACTATGGCTTCCCCGTCCTTTGACCAAGCGATCGAGGTAATATATTCACAGAGTTGTCCGCGCCACAAAGATTTTAGTGCGGCACGACTAGATTTTAGCTTAGACATTTATTTTACCGAATCCTTTACCGATAGTAGCCACTAAGCACTTATTAAAATCTTTCCGCAATTGAGCTTCATCCAAATCTCGCCCAATGAAAACTAATTCATTTTTTCGCTCTTCATCAACCCGCCATTCTCTGTCAGGTTTACCATCCATCAGCATATGTACGCCTTGCAGTACAAATCGCCGATCTTGCTGATGAATATTCAGAATTCCTTTCATCCGAAAGATATTTTGACCTTGAGTTGGCAACAGTTTACTCAACCACGCATCGATTTTATCGATATTCATGGCTCCAGATGATACTAGAGCGATCGACCCCACAGATTCATCATGTTGGTGTGCTTCTTCGCCCAAAAAATCTGGATCGATAACTAAAGCATGACTGAGATCGAAACCGCCAACTCCCAAGATAGTATCGATATCTACTTCGGCATTTTGAGTCCGATAAATTTTGGCGATCGCATTCATCCCTCTGATTTTGCGTTCCAATTCATCTAGTTCTGCTGGGCTAACTAAATCGGTTTTGTTAATCAAGATTCGATCGGCAAAAGCAATCTGTTCCTGAGCTTCCTCCGCATCCCAATGGAGCTGAATATGCTTGGCATCTACCACCGTCACCACTGCATCTAAATGGGTCTGAAGTTGCACATCTTCATCCACAAAGAAGGTTTGAATTACTGGCGCAGGATCTGCCAATCCAGTTGTTTCAATTACCAAATGGTCGAACTTATTTCGACGGCGCATCAAGTTACCAATAATTCTGACCAGATCGCCCCGAACTGTACAGCAAATACAGCCATTGTTCATCTCAAATATTTCTTCATCGGTACTAACTACCAATTGGTTGTCAATGCCTATTTCGCCAAATTCATTGACAATGACGGCGACTTTTTTACCATGCTCGTGGGTGAGGATATGGTTGAGTAAAGTTGTTTTTCCTGCGCCTAGATATCCAGTCAAGACTGTAACGGGAACAGTTGAAGTTGGGATGTTTTCCAGAGTATTCATCAGCTTTTTGTAGTGAGTTTGGATATCGCTCTAGATTTCAGCTTTAGGCACCTCGACAATTGACAACGAGCTACCGAACCGATAAGATGAATTTGACAAAACGATAATGATTCTCATTCTATCATAATTGTCTTTACCATAACTTAGTACTAACGTTCGACTTGCGATCGACTCAATCCCCATCATGAAAATCAATCCTAACAACGCCAAATCCAGCTCAAATCGTCACTATCCCAAGCTATTACCTTTGCTACTGATGTTTGGGCTATTGACTGGTTGCAACAAAGCACCTGATGAGGCTACTAAACCCACAGGGGAGTCAAATCCGGCGGCTGAAGCTGCCAAGCCCAAAGTATTGGTTACTAATACGGTATTGTGCGATCTTACCAAACAAATCGCCGCGACTACTGTTAATGTAGTTTGTTTATTAGCTCCTGGTAGCGATCCTCATGTCTACAAAATTACTCCAGAAGCGCGACAATCGATCGAGGATGCGAAATTATTGCTGTATGGGGGCTATGATTTCGAGCCAGAGCTAATCAAAGCAATTAAAGGATCGTCAAATCCCGCGCCAAAAGTAGCCGTTAATGAAATTGCAGTATCTCAGCCTCAACAATTTGAAGAAGATGGCAAAAGTACCACAGATCCTCACGTTTGGCATAATGCCCAAAATGGAGCCAAGATCGCCGCAACAATTGGAGCTAACTTAGAAAAGTTGGTACCCGCGCAAGCGACAATATATCAACAAAATACCAAGAAAATAACTACTGAAATTGCCCAGCTCGACAGTTGGATTAAATCCCAAATCAATACAATTCCAGCGGGGAATAAAATTATTTTCACGACTCATGATGCGTTAGGTTATTATTCTAAAGCTTATGGAATTCCTGTCGATGCTTTGGAAGGATTGAGTACGGAAGATAAGCCTACTGCGGCTAGGACAAAGGAGTTGGTAGACAAAATTAGAAAGACTAAAATTCCGACTATCTATGCTGAATTGACTCTCAATCCAAAGTTAATTAAAAATGTCGCTCAGGAAGCAAAAGTCAAGGTTGCAGCACAAGAACTTTATGCTGATGGTTTGGGTGAAATAGGTAGCCCAGGTGGAACTTATCAACAGATGATGGTATCTAATACTAAGACGATCGTTGAAGGCTTGGGCGGTAAATATACTGCTTTTGCAGCTAAATAATACGCAAAATGCGTCGTCGATTCTTCAATGGATCTGTAGGGGTAGGTTTATGCAATCTAATCTCGATACTATCTTCGATTTGAAACAAAACCTACCCTCCTCCACTAGGAGCTGAAAAGAGCTGAAAAGATCTCAAATAGGTTCTAAGAACCAAAGTCTGCAATTTCATTAACCCGCGTAGGCGGGTTTTGTTTATATGGGCGCGGTTTTAACCGCCAGCGAAGAGTTTGGGCAGAGGGGCTATTCAAGTGTCGCTTCATACTTGGAAAACACCCTTTAACTACCCAGTTGTTTAACTGCTGCTAAATATTGGGTATCTTGCTCTGTGGCTGCAAATTCCACACCGATTTTAGGGGTGGGAACGACGATATCGGGAGTGATGCCCAACTTATGAATGTCATGATGGTTGGGAGTCTCATATTTTGCCACCGTCACAGCCAAACCACTACCATTAGACAAGTCGAATAGAGACTGAATCAAGCCTTTTCCAAAAGTTTTGGCACCAACTAAAGTACCTCGCCCGCTATCTTGGAGCGCACCAGCCAAAATCTCACTCGCACTCGCACTACCTTCATTTACCAGTACTGCTAATGGTGCATCGGTAAGGGCGGTACCATTGGCATCGAGGGCATCAATTACCCCCTGACGATTGACCGTGTAGACGATCGTACCATCATTTATCCACTGACGAGCGATATCGACTCCCGCTTGTACCAATCCACCTGGATTGTTGCGTAAATCGAGAATATAAGCCGTCGCTCCCTGTTGCTTAAATTTAGTGATGTTGTTGCTCAATTCCTGAGCGGCTTTAGCACTAAATTGGGAGAGACGAAGATAACCGATTTTCCGCCCATTTTCGACATGAAGTTCGGCGGTGACGGGATTTAGTTCGATTTTTTGCCGAATCAGGATAATTTCGCGGGGAGATTCGGCGGCTGTTTGCACGATGAGACTGACATTGGTGCCGATGGTACCGCGCATTCTGAGAGCTGCGGCATCGAGAGTCAATTCGGTGGTGGGAATGGCATCGATTTCGACGATCGTATCGCGGGGTAGAATGCCTGCCTGAGCTGCGGGAGAACCAGCGATCGGGGCAACTACCTCAATTTGCTTTGTATCCGCCTTCACGCCGATTTGCAAGCCCACGCCAAAGAGTTCTCCGGCGGTATTGACTTGGAGACTGCGGTATTGTTCTGGGCGCAGTAGGCGGGTGAATGGTTCGTCGAGACTGGCGATCATTTTGGTAATTGATTCGTACGCAGCTTCCTCATTGGGAATTTGTTGCTTGAGTGTCCGATCGCGTGTTACCCACCAATTCTGATGATTGAACGTGGAATCATAATAAGCCCTGTCGATCGTCCGCCAAGCTTGCAGTACCAATTGCTGTTCTGGCGTAAATGCAGCCGCTGGAGGCATCCCCCATAGCCAAAATACCGCCACTTGCAGACTTAAAATCCAACCAAACCAGGAACTAAATTTCACGATCGCGACCACTATACTGTATGGGTGTGTTAGATTTTGTAAAGGGAAAATGAGAAAATGTCAACCAAATCCTACTAAATTAAACAATTTTGGGCAAATTTGGATAAGCGGTGATGAGCGTTCCCTTTACGGAATTCTCACCCCTGACACGAGACACAACTCATTCTAACCTTGCTATCATTTTTATACAGGATAGAGTTCGATTAATTCAGAGTCCACCTTAAAATAAGTAGACAGCGTAAAGACCATGCCGTTCA